>WTGE01000479.1 GCA_011525445.1 Synechococcus sp. CO36386bin_37 | reverse complement strand
CGCTACGGCAAGACTTATCTGAGCAAAGCACCGAGGCAGTTCAGCACCAAGGCACGCAATGCGCAGGAGGCTCATGAGGCGATTCGACCTTCAGGTGAAACCTTTCGGACCCCAGCTGAGACGGGATTAGAGGGTCGAGATCTCTCCCTGTACGAATTGATTTGGAAGCGCACAGTTGCCAGTCAGATGGCAGAGGCGAGACTCACCATGCTGTCCGTGGATCTCATGGTTGGAAAAGCCGTGTTTCGATCCAACGGAAAGCGCATTGATTTTCCTGGTTTTTTCCGAGCCTATGTGGAGGGAAGCGATGACCCCGACGCCGCGTTGGAAGGTCAGGAAGTCCTTTTGCCCGCAATGAAGGTTGGCGATGTCCCCAAGGCTCACGAAGTGGAAGCACTTGGCCACCAAACTCAGCCTCCAGCTCGATTCAGCGAAGCATCGCTGGTCAAAATGTTGGAAAAGGAGGGAATCGGTCGCCCTTCAACCTATGCCAGCATCATCGGCACGATCGTTGATCGAGGTTATGCCTCGCTGAACAACAATTCACTGACTCCCAGCTTCACCGCCTTTGCCGTGACAGCTCTTCTCGAGGAACACTTTCCCGATCTGGTGGACACGGGTTTTACAGCCCGCATGGAATCCACCTTGGATGAAATTTCCACCGGGAAAGTGCAATGGGTCCCCTACCTGGATGGATTTTTCAAGGGCGATGAAGGGCTCGAATCCCTGGTCCAACAACGAGAAGGCGACATCGACCCCGGGGCGTCAAGAACCATTGATCTCGAAGGATTGCCCTGCGTGGTCAGGATCGGACGGTTCGGGGCCTATCTCGAGTCGAAGCGGATTGGCGACGATGGAGAAGAGGAGCTCATCAAAGCAACCCTTCCCCGAGAGATCACGCCTGGAGAACTGGATCAAGAGCAAGCCGAACTGATCCTGAAACAAAAAGCCGATGGTCCAGAAGCACTTGGAGAAGATCCTGAAACAGGAGATCTTGTGTATCTTCTCTTCGGCCAATATGGCCCCTACGTTCAAAGGGGTCAGGTCAGCGATGACAATCCCAAGCCCAAACGTGCCTCTCTCCCGAAAGGGGTAAAACCAGAGGATCTACAACTTGATGACGCCTTGGGGCTGCTCCGCCTGCCTCGCCTCTTGGGAGAACACAAAGACGGTGGAAAAGTTCAGGCTGGTTTAGGTCGATTCGGGCCCTACGTGGTGTGGGACAAAGGAAAGGGCGAAAAAGACTATCGCTCCCTGAAGGGGGAAGACGATGTTCTTGCCATTGGATTGAGTCGAGCGCTGGAGCTGCTGGCGATGCCCAAGCGCGGACGGGGCGGTCGAACCGCACTCAAAGATCTTGGAAAACCGGATGGCAGCGAAGACACCGTGCAGGTGTTCGATGGTCCTTACGGCCTTTATGTCAAACAGGGAAAAGTGAATGCTTCTTTACCGGAAGGCAAAACAGCCGAAGATATCAGCCTGAAAGACGCTATCGAGCTGCTCGAAGCCAAAGCAGCTACGAAAAAAACAACACGACGAAAAACCACTACTAGCAAGAGCACCAGCAAAGCCAAGAGCACCGCCAAGAAAACCAGTAAAAGCTCAGCGTCTAAACCCGCTGCCCGTAAACCTCCGGCCACAACCAAAACAGGACGTCTTCGCGCCAGTGCGGTGCGCGTGATTCGTCCTGGTGAGGCTTGATGCATACGCGGTGGTCGCTGATACCGCTGCTGCTTGCCTTGCAGGCCTGCTCAGGAACACCGTTTGGACAGAAACTGGCCGATAGCTTCGACTCACCGTCCCTTCCGCCGGAAAGCCAAACAACGACTCGAACTGACTCAACCCGAACGGATGCAGCAGAACCGAACAAGGCATTGAGCCCGTCCAATCTGGCCGAAGAGAAGCTCCCCACAAGCGACTCTGAGGATGAAGCAGCTGAGGAACAAACAGCGGAGAACCAGTCGACTCAGGACACAAAGACCGAAGACAACACCCCTGAGGACGCAACAATCCGGACGGAATCATCCACTCCAGAATCAACACCCACTGTGGCAAGCTCCGCTCCTGCAGAAACAACCAAACCTCGTCCTTACAGAATCACGATCCGATTGGTTGCTGCCGATCCTGCAGCACCTGCAGAGGGCGTCACTGACGTACTTCGCCGCGCTGGAATTGGCTTTGAAGTTGAAACCATCGAAAAAATATCTTCACGCACCCCTATCGAGCCATTCGGTAACGACTCAACCGGGCAACCCTGAAGGCCATGGACTCTCCCCTCAGCCGTCGAAAGGCCCTGCGAATGATGGAAGCCTCTTACCTTGCAGCAGCAGCAGCCCTGATCTGGCTCGCTCTTTACTATTTCCCTGTTGGAGGATCGCTCTTCCGACTCGCCTTACCCCTGCCGTTAGCGCTGCTGCTTGTGCGCCGAGGCGGTCGCGCAGGGCTTGAAGGCATGGCTGTGGCCATTCTGCTGCTGGTGGTCCTGATGGGTCCCGTTCGTGGTCCTCTCATGCTGTTTCCCTACGGCTTCCTCTCGGTCTGGCTCGGATGGTGCTGGCAACAACGCATGAGCTGGTGGGTGAGCTGGGGCCTCGGGGTCATCATTGGTGCAGCTGGATTTCTGGTGAGGTTGGTGGCTCTCTCCTTGATGGTGGGAGAAAACCTCTGGGTGGTGATTACGCGAGCTGGAGCCGGACTTCTCGATCGCATCCTCGACCTCATGCAGCTTCCTCTTGCCCCTGATCTGTTCTTGGTACAGACCATGGCCATTGCATTGGTCTTGGTTCAGCAACTTATTTATGTGCTGGCTCTCCACGCCTTGGCCTACTGGATTTTTCCCCGTCTCCAAGCTCCGATACCTGAACCTCCTCCCCTGCTCCATGGCCTGGTCGCCCTCGACCCTCTTTGAGCTCCCACCAGGGTGCAAACGTCTTTCGGGGCAACCATCTGCGCTTTGGGCAGGTGCCCTTCCCCGCTTGTGGTCCGAAGCGGAACCCACCTTCGATCTGTTGCTCATTCTCTCGTCCACCCTCACAGCAGAGGTGGACGGCATCTCAGCGGCTGGAGCAACAGCAGTTTCGCGTCGTTACACCGCACTCGCTGACGCCGAATTGCTGCTTTATGGCCCTTCGCACCGGCCACGCTGGCCGCTGCCACCTTTGCCAGCGGGTGTATCCCCAGCTTTGATCAGTTGGGTTGCGGCTGATTCAATCAAGATTCGACCATGGGTGGGGGCAATCGGCCTATCCCAGATGCCACACTTTGCGCATCTGCGCTTTGAAGATCCTCAGCTCGGTCCTTCTGCCTGCATCAGCACTGGGCAGGCCATAGGTCGCCAACGCGTTCTCTCACTCCTCGATAGAGGTCAACGTTTCGGTGAGCGTTTGCAACGGCCCCTCGTCCTCGCCGAATGCGTACCGGGTGGAACCACCACAGCGCTTGCCGCGCTGTGGGGACTTGGACTTCCCGCCAAAGACCTGATCGGCGGCAGTGCACTCCGCCCCCCTATGGCGTTGAAGCAAAAGCTCGTCGAGCAAGGGTTGCAGGAGGCCGAATTCTGCACTACGCCCGAGCTGATCGCTGCTGTGGGAGATCCTTTTCAAGCTTTTGCGACTGGAGTCTTGATCGGGTCTCTCACCAGCGGACAACCCATGCTCTTGGCCGGTGGCAGCCAGATGGCCGCGGTACTCGCCCTTGCCCTCAGCATGCTCTCCCCTGCAGAGCAGCGCACCCTCTGCAAGCAAATTCTGATTGGCACCACGACCTGGTTGGCGAGAGAAGTCCTGACGCCAACCGCGCAAAAGCGCTCATCGCTTGCTCAGCTGTTGTCTTTGCTGGAAGATCGATGGCAGATTTCTATCACTGCACTGGCGAGTGGATTGCATTTTCGCCACAGTCGTCATCGTGCCCTTCTGGATTATGAGCTTGGCCATGTCAAGGAAGGGGTCGGTGCAGGCGGCCTCGCATTATTAGCTCAACTCCGCGGAATCTCTCTGGAACACTTGATTCAATCCTGCGAGAACGCCATGGATCATTTGCTCCAGTCTCAAAATACGCACGGGGCTTCAACCCCGTAAGGTCAAATGATGATGGGCTCTACTGCACTGGTTGTTCGGTTGCGCCGGCGACAGTTGCTTCAGTCTGGCTTAATGGCTGGAATCACTTTGCTTGCAAGCTGCCAGCGAACCAACAATTCACCAATCTTGCGTGCACCAGCGAAAAGCCTGCCCGCACTTTGGCAACAACAACTCAAGGCTCCCTGGCGAATCGAAGCGCTGATGGAGCTCAACACAACAGAGCCCGAATGGCTCTCGTCCACTGATCTACTGGCCCTGGGAGATGGTTGGCTCTCCAGTCTCGATGCGGCATCTTTCCAACCCATTAATGCGGATCGGCTTCAGGCACAGCTAGGACCAACATCGGAGCGATTTCTCACTGAATGCCCTCAGTCCTGGCAAGGAAAAATTCTGCCGATCAGCGTCAGCCCCTGGGTGATGCTGTTTCGAGGAGAGCAAAGTCTCTTAGACCAAGCCAGTCAAAGCTGGGGCGTTCTTCTGGATCCAGAGCTCAACCAGAAGGTACTCCTCCCAACAAGCCCGCGGCTGGTGATGTCGCTAGCCACAGCGATGGACGCAACGGATGCACTACAGCGACTCAGGCTGGCGTCCATCAGTTTTGATGATCGACATGCACTCAACTGGCTACTGCAGGGTGATGCACGCGTGGCGGTCCTGCCTCTGCAACGGTGCATGGCTGCATTGATGCGAGACCCGAGACTGACAGCCGTGCTGCCTGTGCAGGGGGCTCCCCTGAACTGGACTGTCATGCTCCGTCCCAAGTCGTCGAAAGAGCCCCTACCTCAAGACTGGGTGGAAACAGCTTGGCAGGAACCACTTCTCAGCCGCTTACTTTCCGCAGGCTGGGTTCCACCACTGGATCGAACACGACTGAGACCTGCGCTGTCGAGGGTGCCGAAAACGTTTCAGGCACTGGTTCTTCCCCCGGAAAAGGTCTGGCAACAATGCTGGAATCTCGCCCCTCTCAACCCATCGGAGCAAGACGTGCTGAAGGCCGATTGGAAGGCCTCAACCCCATAGACGTCTTCGGGGAGCCGCAGCCAGCAGCTGATGGGTTTCCGCGAGTAATTCAGGAATCGGAAGTTGATGGGGACAGCGAGGCAGGCACTCACCACAACGCTCGCAACCTGCAGCGTTAACGGATTCCCACCAGTGACCAGCTTGCCCAATCAAGTTGTAACGCTCCTCCGTGAACTCCTGAAGATCGTGACCGAGTCGCAAATTGCGCAACCTGAGCAACTCAGGAATTGGAACCTCCATCGGACAAGGCAGACATAATCTGCATTGGTGACAGAGAGTATTATTCAAGCGCTGTTGCCTCAGTTGTTCGAGACGGGTCAAAGCCGATTGTTCTGCAGAGGTGAGAGGCCCGTCGCTTGTCGCTAGGACAGCAGCAACATTCAGATCGCGGGGACGACTAGCCCCCACCGTCAGGGTGCTCACTCCTGCCGCCAACAGATAGCGGTAGGCCAGAGTCAAAGGAAGCCAGGGCTGACAATCCTCTCTCAGCATGGAGCTTGGCGCTTGCAATCGTCCCCCTTTATCTGCGGGGGAGATCGCCATAACACCGAGACCTGCGGCCAGCGCTTCAAGCGCTAATGGAAGCCGCTGTGGATCCAAAAGATGGAGATGCAAACTACAAAACCGAAAACGAGCGCTTGCAATGGCCTGAGCGATCAAAGAATTGGAGCCATGGCTGCTGAAACCAACCTGACCCACCAGTCCACGACTGACGGCCCAGTCCAAAATCCTGGCTCCATCGCCCTCGATGGCCCAATGCAGGTGATCGACTCGATTGAGCCCGTGCACAGCTAATCCATGCAGGAATGGACGTCCGATGCGTTCAAGGCACGCAGACAAAGCATCTTGCCCCTGTTCAAAGGACAAGCCTGGAAGGAGCTTGCTGGTGATTAACCAGCCACCCTCCGGAGCAATGCCTTCCTGATCTAGCTGATTCAACGCCTGACCTAAAAACCGTTCGGCGGGCCCATAGGCAGGTGCGGTCTCGAGGTGATTGATCCCAGCGGCATGAGCAGCTTTTAACACCGAGACCATTTGCTCACGATCTTGCAGAGCCCGCATGGTCCCCAAGGTGAAAAGGCTCACGGGAGGACCATGGCCAAAGGGTCGACGAACTCCAACTGCAGCGGAACGCTCAGTTGTCATCCCTGAAGGTGTCATCTTCAGAGGAGTTCTCAGTGGGGGGCCGTCTCGACTCAAGGTGCCGAACCATGGCAGCAGGGCTGACCTGATCTAAAAACCGCCGAAACTCATTTCGATCCTCCGCATCAGCCTCTGCATCAACAGCAATCGAGGCTTCTGCAACGACTTCCTCCAACATCCAAATGCTGCTGCCGGTTCGGATTGCAAGCGCAATCGCATCACTGGGTCTGGCATCCACATCGATGAGATCATTGATGGGTTCCTGAGCCGCCCCCAATGATTCGATTGTCTCTCCCTCTGGAGTGTCGTCGATTTCTTCCGATGGATGGCTAGGACCGAGTTTCAGGACTGCACGAAAGGTGCTGTCTTCAATCGCATGAATGATGACCCGCTCGAGCCTGAGTTGGCCAGCATCCAACAGACTGGCCATCAAATCATGACTGAGGGGACGGGGAGAGGGCTGCCCGTTCAATCCAGCCATGATGTTATGAGCTTGAGCCTGATCAATCCAGATCGGCACTTGCCTACGCCTCGACGGATCTCGGAGCAGGACAATCGGGGTGCGACTCGCCGCATCGAGAGCGATGCCGACAACACTCATTTCCACCATCGACAGCTCTCTCCCCCTCTCTCGATTATGACCAGTGAACTGGCACTGAATGCAAACCATGTTCACAGGTCTGGTGCAAGCCGTTGGTCGGATTGAACGACGAGGCAATGGCCTTGTGGTGACTGGCTGCGCACCATTCGCTCCGCTTGGACTGGGAGACAGCATTGCAGTTGATGGCGTTTGTCTCACGGTGGCTGAACTGGTCGGTGATGGTTTTCTCGCCAATGTCAGCGAGGAAACGCTTCATCGCAGCACTCTGGGACGAAAGGCAGCGGCTGGAGGATCGGTCAATCTGGAGCCGGCACTCCGATTATCGGACCGGTTGGGTGGGCACTTGGTGAGTGGCCATGTCGACAACGTTGGTGAGGTGGTGGCCATCGAGGCACTCAGCCAGTCCTGGCACCTTGAGCTGCGGTGGCGGGATGCCACTTACGGCCGTTACATCTGCGAAAAAGCCAGTGTTGCCGTGAATGGCATCAGCCTTACAGTCGCCGGAAGTAGCGAGGCTGGTGCCCTCTTTTGGATCGCGGTGATTCCCCACACCTGGAAGGCAACAGCTTTACGCGATCTGGTTGTGGGCGACAACGTGAATTTGGAAATCGATCTTCTGGCTCGCTACACAGAGCGCTTATTAGGGCACACCAAGAACGATCCACCTATCAGCCAGAACACCCATCCCGCGTTGAGCTCCGAATGGCTCGCCGCTCAAGGGTGGAGCTGAGGGAACATCACAAAAACAGGCCAGCTCCCAGAAGAGTCAATACCTTGCGAGGGTTGTCTCGTTTAAGAGGTTCATGACCACTGGCAATCGTCCCGATTCCCTGGGGACATTCAAAGCATTCGCCATTGCTGAAGGCATTCTGCTGATCATTTTGGGTGCCCTAGCCCTCGTCTTTCCTGTTATCGCATCCGTTTGGGTCACTGGCGTAATCGCCGTCGTCTTTCTCGTTGGAGGAGTGGTGGGGTGGATCAGCAATCTGAGCCGTTCAGGACGGATGGGACGCTGGATTTGTTTCTGGAGATTGGTCGTCTCAACCCTATTCATCGTTGCGGGTGCTTCGATGGTCAGCAACTTCAGGAGTCCTGCAGATGCGGCTAATCAGGTCGCAACCCTGTCGTTGGCGATTGGAATCGTGTTCTTAGTTGAGGGTGCAGTGGCTTTTTTCAACGGCCTCGCTCACAGCAAGAGTCCTGGTGCTGGATGGGCTGTCGCCAACGGGGTGATCACTTTTATTCTTGGACTCCTGATCGTGACCCTGAAGTTCTGGGGCCTGCTTTGGGTCCTGGGTGTCCTCGTCGGTATCAGCTTTCTGTTCAGCGGAATCGATCTGATCGCATTGAGTTCAACCATTCATAACGATCAAGATCCGCCAGCTGCAGCTTGATGAGTGTGCTGAGCGAGACCTAACCACGGGAGCCAGGCCCTAACCCAAAGCCGGGGCCTGGGTTTCATCAGAATCATTCAGCGAAGAGGCCTCTGATCCCTTGATCTCTCCCTCGCCAATGGGCAAAAGCCAGATTGAACGTGAATCCTGACGCAGTTCAATTCGAAATTCCTGCCCTGGTTCCAGTCCTAATCGACGCGTGTAAGCGTGGCCGATCAGCAAATTTCCATTCCCATGCACTCGCGTCTTGAACTCTGCCTGACGGCCTCTGGTGCCATTGCCAGCAGAATTGGAAGAAGGGAGTTTGTACCCCTTCGCTTCCACCAAGGCTTTGTAGAAGCTTTTGCGTAAAACACGACCACTCGGCCCGACGTAACCGCAGCCCTTGGCAATTTCATCCTCAGAGCGATTGCTGAGTGACCGGGCCCTATTCAGCAATTCCTGGCCAATGAGCATCTAACTCAAGAAATTTGGACTGATTTAATTCTGACCATAAGTCGAAGACGCTGCAAGAAAGGTATCGAATTGACTAACGAGCTCTTCATGAACCAAACCGATTCAGATCAGGTAGAGAATCACGAACAAAATCACCCAGATTCCATCCACAAAGTGCCAGTAGAGCTCAGCGGCCTCCAGAGGAAAGTGATTATCTGCAGTAACGCGTCCTTGGGGGGTTCGGCATTGCCACCAGACGATCAGAATCATCAGGGCGCCCAGGGTGACATGAAGGCCATGGAAACCGGTCAGGGCATAAAACGTGCTGGCATAAAGG
>WTGE01000071.1 GCA_011525445.1 Synechococcus sp. CO36386bin_37 | reverse complement strand
CCCACTCCTCGAAGTAGGTCACCACCCGCTTGTCGGTCGTGCCGTTGGGGCGTTCGTAGTCGATGGTGACCGTGCCCTCCTCCGTCACGGAGATGTCTTCCGTGCCTGGGCTATCGTCCGTGAGCGGGCTGTCATCAACAACAGTGGCCTCAGCATCGGGGGGCTCCACAGCGTCACTGGCGTCCGGTTGCGGAGAAGCGTCAGGCTGCTCAACCACAGACGACTCAGCCTCGGACTCTTGCTGAGGGACCTCGGCGCTCGTGGAGGCGAGATCAAACACCTGATTCGGATCAGAGAAGTCTCCGGAGCCCTGGTAGTAGGAACTCTGCGCAGAACCCGCCGCCAGGGGGGCCGACCAGGACTTAGGGCTCAGGGTGACGGTGTAGCGGCCATCGTCTCGCAGGGTGTTGGTGAACTCGAAGTTGCTGACGCTCTTCAACGGTGCATCGGAGACAAAGCTCACCGTCCAGTCCGTGCCGACCGACGCGCCGGTGGTGTTCGTGACCGTGACGTTTCCAGCGAAGGTCCCCGACCAACCACCGGTGATCGTGGCGGACACCTCCAGACCGGAAGCAGCGGGTTCAACCTCAACCGTTGGCTCCGGATCGCTGGCGTCCGGTTGCTGAGGAGCATCGGGCTGCTCAACCACAGATGACTCAGGCTCAGAGTCCGGCTGAGGAACCTCAGCGCTCGTGGAGGCGAGATCAAACACCTGATCCGGGTCAGAGAAGTCTCCAGATCCCTGGTAGTAGGAACTCTGCGAGGAGCCTGCGGCCAGGGGGGCCGACCAGGACTTGGGGCTCAGGGTGACGAGATAACGGCCATCATCACGGAGCGTGTTGGCGAACTCGAAGTTGCTGACGCTCTTCAACGGTGCATCGGAGACAAAGCTCACCGACCAGTCCGTGCCGACCGACGCGCCACTTGTGTTGGTCACCGTGACATTTCCAGCAAAGGTCCCCGACCAGCCACCCGTGATCGTGGCGGAGACCACCAGACCCGAAGCACCGGCTTCAACCTCAACCGTTGGCTCCGGATCGCTGGGCATGTCGGATTCCATGTCCATCTCTGAATCCATCTCCATGTCCGGATCCATCTCCATCGATCCGTCGTCGCCCATGGAATGGCTGTCGTGGGGAGGCTGCTCATTCACCGCCGCATCGCCGGACTGGGTCTGGAAACCATCCGTCAGCTCACCGGCAGGCGCTGCGGGGGTCAGCAGAGCGGTGCGGTCCTTGAGCGTCAACGACTCCACCGAGCGACCAAAGGGGATTTCGAGGTTGTCTTCGACGATCTGGTCGAAGTGGAATTCCAGGCTGGCCCCAGGAATGTCATCCAGGTTGGTGTTCTGGAAGATGAAGGTCTGCCCGGTGGGCTCGGTCGAAATGACCAAGTCGGCACCGTCCTGCGTCACCGAAAGACGCTCGCGGGTGCCGTAATAGAGAAAGCTGATCTTGTCGGTGGCCGGATCAAAGTCGGTGATGGTCTCGACCTTGCCGTACTCATGCGAACGGATGTAGGTGGTGTTGGGATCCTTCTCGCCGATGCCCAACTCCCAAGAGACAACACCACCCAGGTCCTGACGCAGGTGTTCATTGCCGACAACGCCGTAGTCCTCAAGAGCCAACTGGTCGTAGGTGACGCCCACGAGGGTCATCTTCTGGGCATCATTCCAGGGGCTCAGAAACGTGACGTAACCCTCTTCCGTTTTGCCAAGAATCAAGTTATGGACAGACTGCCCACCGAAATTCAGACGATCAATGCCAGGGCGGAAGTCGGTGACCTCCCCTGAATAGACATCAACGTCGAAGGTGCGTGCCGGCGCGTCGCCACTCGGTGCTTCAGCCTCAGGCTTGGGCTCGGCATCAGGCTGGGCTTCTGTTTCCGTTTGAGACTCGGGCTCAGGATCGGAAGCAAACTCCGGTTCAAAGCCCGAGCCTCCCACGTCTGAATCAACAAAAAACATCTCGTCCGTCAATGTTCCGCTGTTGGGAAGATCCACGCTGACAGCGTTGAAACTCAGGCTCAAAGAGCCACCGGCAGGGATGGACGCACCCCAACTCGGGGGGCGAACGGTCACCTCATAGGTGCCATCCCCCAGATCAACAACGTCATAGGTGGACGACCACACCTGTACGTCTTGTTGCGTCGTGCGAAAGGTGTAGGACCAATCGGAGAGAAGGGTGTCGCCGGAGTTTTTCAGGGTCAACTGACCCGACATTCCTCCCCAATAGAGGTCACCGGAAACAGAGGCTTGAAGTGCCAAAATAGCGGTTTCCAACTCGTTTTAAAACCTTAAAAACTCAAGCAACATTGTTTCTGAAATTCCGCTGAGAAAGGCACAAGAACTTGATACAAATGCGACCAAATATGAATTCAACAAAACAAGATTTAAAGTTCAATACCCCTAAGGCGAGGACTTTCTGCAACTCAAACAATCCCCCAATCAGGGGAAAGAGAACACTGCAGTGCCAACCCTTCTGTTTTCAACCTCCACGCATGCAAGCGGTACCCGCCATCCCCTGGGGTTGCTTGGGCCGAAACTTCGCCCTGAAACAAATAGAGCGGATCCCCCAGCAGCGGGCTGCCCAGCTGCGCCAGATGAATACGGATCTGATGCGGCCGCCCGGTGGTGATCGTCACCTGCAAACGATCGCCCTCCGCCTTGCGCTCCAACAGCTCCAGCTCAGAGTGGGCTGAGAGTCGTTTACGGATCGGCCCTTCCTCAAGCGGTTCAGGCCCCCAGATCCAACCCAGCAGCGGATGGGGCCTCTCCACCACATCATTGCTCACCTTCAACAACTGCCCCAACTCCAACCCCGGCACGCGATGGCTCCAGGCCTGGTACACCTTGCGGCAACTTCCCTCCGGCCGGAACTGCCTCGACCACAGGGCACGGGTTTGCGGCGTGCGGGCACACACCTGCAGGCCGGAGGTGAACCGCCCCAAGCGGTGGGCCGGCCGGGCACCAGTGGGTTCGAGCAAGGCCGTAAGCGTGTGGCGCAGGAAGCCACCACCGGGCATCACAGGCAACCCCGAAGGCTTGTTGATCACCAGCAGGTCGCCATCGTCGTGAATGACATCCCACTGATCGGGAATAGCAGCCTCCAGCCAAGGGGGACGGGTCCATGAAATCCAGTCTCCCTTTGAAACCTGAACATCCTGGAGACAGGGCAAAGCGTTCAGGGTGATTTCTCCGCCCGCCAGACGCTTCTGCCAGATCGATTGCGAAGAATGACGGTGACGCCGCGCCAGCATGCAACTGATCCTGACCCCGTGTTCTGCCGTTTGAACGCGATCTTGATAAGTCCATCCGTTGTTCCACGCCGCCGGCCGCCATCCAACCGGATTGGCCATCAAGTCACGAGATGGTGCTGAAGCGCATAACGCACTAGCTCGGTGCGGCTTGAGGTTTCCGTTTTGATGAACAACCTGCTGACGTACTTCTCCACGTTGCGAATGGACGTTTCAAGCTGGCGGGCGATTTCTTTATTCATCAAGCCCTCAGCCACAAGCTGCAAGACGCTGGCCTCACGAGGCGTGAAGCTGTGTTGGACCTGTTCTTGATTCGGCAATGCATCCGCCTGAGCCAGAAGTGAACGAATTTCCGTGATCTGCTTGGCCATCTGGCCCATATCCGTATCAGCAAACCGTGCTGCCTCCTGCAGCAAGCGCTGCTGACGTTGTGCAACATTCCGAACCCGGGCCACGAGTTCATCAGGGTCAAATGGCTTCGGGATGTAGTCATCCACACCGGCGAGATAACCCTGGGTGCGATCCGCCGTCATTCCTTTGGCCGTTAAAAAAATGACGGGTGTTCCACCCAGGCGTTCGTCTTCACGGAGCTTGCGGAGCAAGCCATAGCCATCAAGCCGGGGCATCATCACATCGCTGATGACCAGATCAGGCAACATCTGCTGGGCTTTCCTGAACCCTTCTTCACCATCCTCGGCCGTTGTGACGTCAAACCCCTCGTCCTCCAAGTAGGCCTGAACAGCAGAACGCAAACCCGGCTCGTCATCAACGAGTAACAACCTCGGAAGTACCTCGCTTGGGCTATCCGTCATGGACCCGACATGTCTGGGTGAAATCTAAAGGCGTTATCGATTTGGCAACCGCAACACCTCCTGGGATTCCATCAGGAGGGTTGAATAACCTAATTTTCTCGCTAAACCTTTCATCAAGGCAGGATCAGTCCCCGCCTGATCGGGTTCACAGGCAGCCCACCAAACCAGGTGATGCTCCCTGTTCGAAGGCGTGATCAGACCTCCGGGATTGAGACGATTCAGATACATCGCCGTCTTATCACGCGTCACCCGCATGGGCTCAGTCCTGCTGCAGTTCACTGACTCTGTAGGAATAATCAGGTTTTCTGAGGATTCCCTCCAAAGCTTGTAACGCCTGATGGACGGATCCGCTGAATCCGTCCCAATCGCGAAGATGCCCAGCATGGAGTTGACTCCATTGTCAGCTTGTTCAAGCACAACCAGATCAGGAGGGCGTGAGGCCCGCATCTGCTCCAGCACTTTTTCGCGCAGGGATTTCTCGGCCATGACGGGCTGGCCAACGCTGATCAACAACAAACTCAGGGTTGTGATCCCATAAGCCGCTCGCATTGCAGAGGTCGTCAGACTGACGCCATGCTGCCAAGTCCCAGCACCGCATCGAATCGAGCGCAACCCATTGCTCTCGACCATCAAGCCACGACGCCTTGCCACCCAGAAGTGGTGAAGGCGATGGATCCTTGGTGGACTCTGCAATGGGGCAATCCTTCGAGCCGTCAGCATCGTCTTGGATTGACGGCTTCTGCAGCCGTGGAAGTCGCCAGAGAACAAATTAGTAACTACCTGGGATGCAACACCGAGCAACTGATTTTCACCAGTGGGGCCACTGAGGCCAACAACATCGCTCTGCTTGGCCATGCACGCGCCAGGGCCCGTGCGAGGGGCAAGCCTGGGCATCTGATCAGCATGCTGAGTGAGCATCACGCCGTACTCGATCCCTTGCAGCAGTTGAAGAGAGAGGGCTTCCAAGTGACGCTGTTGACACCAGAACCGGACGGCCTTCTGAATCCCGAAAAGCTTGAAGAAGCCATCACAGACGACACAGTGATGGCGAGTGTGATGCTGGCCAACAACGAAATCGGTGTGATTCAACCTCTGGCAAAGCTCGCAGCGCTTTGCCGCAATCGAGGCGTGACACTGCACAGCGATGCCGCTCAGGCCTTCGGTCACATCCCTATCGAACTTCCCTGCTTAGGAGCGGATTTACTGAGCCTGAGCGCCCACAAATTCAATGGGCCGAAAGGGATTGGGGTCCTGATCCACAACCCAGACCTGGAGATGGATCCACTGCAATGGGGAGGAGGCCAGGAACGAGGTTTGCGACCAGGCACCTTGCCAGTGCCGCTGATCATTGGATTGGCCAAAGCGGCAGAACTGGCCATGGACCGCCTCGGCAGCCGCAGAGAGCGCACTGAAATGCTGCGCAACCGGCTCTGGGATGGTTTGAAGCGCAACGATCCCGACTTGATTCTCAATGGAAGTGCCACAGCTCGACTGCCGCACAACCTGAGCGTCACTGTTCCAGGTGTATCTGGAAGCAAGCTGCATCGTGCACTGAAATCCCACGTGTCCTGCAGCAGCGGTTCGGCCTGCAGTCGAGGCAAACCCTCCCACGTCCTGATGGCGCTTGGACGGAGCCGCCAGGAAGCTGAGGCCTCACTGCGACTCAGCCTGGGACGTGACACAACGGAAGGCGAAATCAACCAGGCCATTGTGGCGATCAGCAACGTGATCGACCAATTGCGCAATAAAGCCTGAAAAAAATGGTGCGTTTCGCTACTTTCCAGCCAAGCCTTCCATCAGAAATCCAGATATGAGCGACACACCGGGGAACAGCCGACTGCATGTGCTTCAAGCCATCGAAGATGGGTGGTCTGGATTTACCAAAGCCCCTGTCCCCTTTGTCCTGTTCACCCTGCTTTCAGGGGGATTGGGTCTGATTTTCCAAGTCATCAGTCATACGGCCGCTCTCCGATCGTCGACCGACACCAGCTTCAATGGGGTCACAATGTTGCTCATGATCATCGCTGTTGTGGGTAGCACCGTGATCAGCCTCTGGGCCGTGACTGGGCTCATCCGCGGAGCGTGGAAATCACTCAGTGGTCATCAACCCACCTTTGGAGACCTCACGGGATGGGACGGGCCAGCCGCAGGACGCCTGTTCGTCAATCAGCTGGTCTTGGCTGTAATACTCGCGGTCATTGCTTTCCTTGCCCTGGCCCTGGGTACCGGTCTGTTTCAGATCAATCAGGCTTTAGCCGTGATCCCTGCGCTCGTTGCAGGCATCATTTTCATCTATCTGGGAGTGAATCAGAAGTTTCTCCCCCTTATCGCGATCCTGGAAGACGGAAATCCTCTTCAAAACATCCGGCGAGGGCGAAGGGTTGTGGATCCCAGTTGGTTCTGGATGCTGCTGCTTCTGATCGTTGAAGTGATGATTCTGGGTATCGGATTGCTCCTGAATGGGGTTGGTCTGCTTGTGGCGAGTCCCCTGGTGATTTGCATCTCAACAGCGGCATATCGACAACTGTTTGGCCACAACGACCAAACCGGTTTTATTAGTAAGAACTAAGACCAATAAAGGCGGCAATTCCAAGTAAAGCCAGCACAAATTGAGCCAGGCGACTGATCAGAAGCCCGGCTACAACCGCCAGGCCAACAATCGATCCCTGGCGCAACGCCTCAAGCCATCCCAAATTCCGGGGTGGCTTCGTTGTGATCCATGTCTCCACCACCAGCGCTCCCAGCCAGGGGCCCAGCAAAGCGCCAAGAAGAGGCCCTCCAAAGGGAAGAGCCGGGAGTAAGCCCAGCACCCCCAGGAGCAACCCCACTCCCGCACCTGCAGCGGACCAACGACTGGCCTTGAGTCGCACTGAGGCCAGCCCCAGAGCCAACAGATCGGCAACAAAGCCAAGACCAAACAACACGAGCGCGACAAGAAGCTCAGGCCAGGCTTGTGCCCAGCCAACAGCGACCACCCAGAGCAAGCTGCCGAGCGGCAGCCAGATGAGACCAGGCAGGATGGGAAGGAGAGTTCCTGGAATCGACAGCAACTGCACCAGCAGAGCGACCCACCACAGCCCATCTGGATTCCACTCCATGCTCATGACTGGGACTGAGCCATGCACCGCCGACGCGCCACTCTCAGTTTCGCGCTGCGGCTCCGGGGGTTGTCTGTCTGCTCCTGCTCGGTTGCCACCAAAGGCTTGCGCGTGATCCGCTCGAGTCTTTCATCCTGAAGAAAGGCCGTCTTGACCCGACGATCCTCGAGTGAATGGAAACTGATGATCGCCAACAAGCCGTCAGGCTTCAGCCATCCAGGCGCAACCTGCAGCAATCGGTCCAACACGCCCAATTCATCGTTCACCGCAATCCGCAGGGCCTGAAACGTTCGCGTCGCAGGATGAATCCTTCCTCGCCGCGCCTTCGGTGGATAGCAACCCGCTACGGCATAGGCCAAAGCGGCCGTGCCGGAGTAGGCCCCCTGCGTCTTGAGATCCGTCTTGATCCGCCGGGCAATCCTGCGTGAGAGACGCTCCTCACCAAAGCCATAAATCAGGTCTGCCAGAACATTCTCCTCCAGCCGCTCGATCATGTCCGCCGCAGTTTCACCACCAGCCTCAGGGTTCATGCGCATGTCCAGCGGACCATCCAAACGGAAGCTGAAGCCCCTGGAAGCCACATCCAACTGAGGGCTGCTCACCCCCAGATCCGCGAGCACCAGAGAAGCCTGTTCCAGCGGTTCAAACGCAGCGAAATTCGTGGGCACAATCTTTAGCCGCTCAGCGAAGCACTCCAGACGTGAAGCAGCTGCAGCTCGCGCTGTGGAGTCCTGATCCAACCCGATCAGACGAATGCCCGTGAAGGCCTCCAGGATGAGCTCACTGTGACCACCACCACCCAAAGTGGCATCGATCACAACCGTATTCTGCCAAAGAGATCGAGGCTGATCCTCAAGAACCTGCACCAGCGTTTTGGCCAACACGGGCACGTGGCTGAATCCCTGAGCAGACTGCAGCGAGTGATCGGGCATCAGTCCTTCCTAAGATCCTGACAATGAAATGATCTTCGGCTCACCATGACGCAGCTGGAAACGCGCACCGAGCCGATGGTGGTGAACTTCGGCCCCCATCACCCCTCCATGCATGGGGTTTTGAGGCTCGTTGTGACCCTGGATGGTGAAGACGTAGTGGATTGCGAGCCGGTGATCGGCTATCTCCACCGGGGGATGGAAAAGATCGCCGAAAATCGCACCAATGTGATGTACGTGCCCTACGTGAGTCGTATGGACTACGCGGCTGGCATGTTCTACGAAGCCGTTGTGGTCAACGCCCCTGAGCGCCTCGCTGACATCCCTGTTCCAAGAAGAGCAAGCTATATCCGAGTTCTGATGTTGGAGCTCAACAGGATTGCCAATCACCTCCTTTGGCTTGGCCCATTCCTCGCTGACGTCGGTGCTCAGACTCCCTTTTTCTATATCTTCCGCGAACGGGAGATGATCTACGACCTGTGGGAAGCGGCCACCGGTCAGCGACTCATCAATAACAATTACTTCCGGATCGGGGGAGTTGCCGCCGATTTGCCCTGGGGCTGGTTGGAAAAGTGTCGGGACTTCTGCGATTGGTTCGGCCCCAAAATTGATGAGTACGAGAAACTCATCACCAACAATCCGATCTTCCGCCGCCGTATTGAAGGTCTTGGAGTCATCGGTAAGGACGAGGCCATCAATTGGAGCTTGTCAGGTCCGATGCTGCGCGCCTCTGGTGTCCCCTGGGACCTCCGCAAGGTCGATCACTATGAGTGTTACGACGATTTCGATTGGAACGTGGCCTGCGAAAAAGAAGGCGACTGCTTCGCCCGCTATCGCGTGCGCATCGAGGAGATGCGGCAGTCACTGAAAATCCTGCGCCAGGCCTGCGACATGATCCCCGGCGGCCCCACCGAAAACCTTGAGG
>WTGE01000339.1 GCA_011525445.1 Synechococcus sp. CO36386bin_37 | reverse complement strand
TGAAATTAGGGTTGGGTAGAGATCAGGAATTGCCCTGATTCTTGGAGATGATGGCCTCGGCCACGTTGCGAGGAACATCCTCGTAGTGGCTGAATTCCATCGAGAAAATACCCCGACCCTGAGTCATGGATCGGAGTTCGGTGGCGTAGCCGAACATCTCGGCCAAGGGCACCTTGGAAGAGACTTTAGACGTTCCGTCGTCGACGGATTGACCCTCGACCTGTCCCCGGCGAGAGGACAGGTCGCCGATCACCGAACCGAGGAAGTCCTCGGGAATTTCGACTTCAACCTTCATCATTGGCTCAAGAAGCACGGGATTGCACTTCTTGACCGCATCCTTGAAGGCCATAGATCCAGCAATCTTGAAAGCCATTTCCGACGAGTCCACATCGTGGTAGGACCCATCAACGATCGTGCACTTGACATCGATGAGTGGGTAACCGGCAATCACGCCTGATTCGCAGGTCTCCTTCATTCCCTGTTCAGCAGGTTTGATGTATTCCTTTGGAACAACACCACCAACAATTTTGTTGATGAATTCAAAGCCGGACTCGGGTTCACCGGGTTCCATTTCGATCACGACATGTCCGTACTGACCCTTTCCACCGGTCTGACGAGAAAACTTACCTTCTCCTTTTGAGGACCCACGAATGGTCTCTCGATAGGACACCTGAGGTGCTCCAATATTGGCTTCGACCTTGAATTCGCGGAGCATCCGATCCACCAGAATTTCCAGGTGGAGTTCCCCCATACCTGCGATAACGGTTTGGCCTGTCTCCTGATCAGTACGTACCCTAAAAGTGGGGTCTTCTTCGGCAAGTGAAACCAAGGCTTTGGAGAGCTTCTCCATATCTCCTTTGGTTTTGGGTTCCACTGCAACCGAAATCACAGGTTCTGGGACAAATAAAGTCTCAAGAACGATTGGATCGTCTGTTGCACAAAGCGTGTCACCAGTCGTGGTGTTTTTGAGACCTAGAACGGCTCCGAGATCGCCCGCACGTAATGCATCAACTTCTTCTCGATCATCAGCTTTGAGCACGACGAGGCGGGATATGCGTTCCTTGGTGTCTTTTGTTGAATTTAGAACGTAACTTCCTTTCTCCAGAATGCCCGAATACATCCGAACGAACGTGAGTTTTCCGTAAGGATCAGCCATCACTTTGAAGGCCAAGGCACTGAATGGTGCGTTGTCGTCCGAGGGCCGTACGGCTTCTTTCCCGTCAGGAAGAACTCCCTGAATCGGAGGAACGTCGATGGGAGCAGGTAGATAGTCAACGACCGCATCAAGAACCAACTGCACGCCTTTGTTCTTGAAAGCTGAACCGCACAGCACAGGAACTAAGCCGTGCTTCAGAACACCGGTGCGAATCCCTTTTTTGAGTTCGGCATGGGTGAGCTCTCCTGTTTCAAGGAACGTTTCAATGAGTTCTTCGTCGGTTTCTGCCACCGTTTCCATTAAGACATTGCGCCACTTGTCAACTTCTTCCTTCATTTCTGATGGGACATCTGTTACTTCAATGTCCTGACCCAAATCATCTTTATAGATGTGAGCTTTGTTCTCAACAAGATCCACAATTCCACTGAGCTCGCCTTCAGCTCCAATCGGAATTTGAATGGGTACGGCGTTGGCTTTCAAGCGGTCTTTGATCTGACCATGAACCTTCAGAAAGTCAGCGCCCGTACGGTCCATTTTGTTGACGAACACCATCCTTGGAACGGAATAGCGATCGGCTTGACGCCAGACTGTTTCAGATTGCGGTTGTACCCCGCCAACAGCGCAGAAAACTGCGATAACACCATCGAGAACGCGCATTGAGCGCTCCACTTCAATGGTGAAATCAACGTGACCTGGTGTATCAATGATATTGATGCGGTGGTCTTTCCAGCTCGTCGAAATGGCAGCAGCTGTGATGGTGATCCCACGCTCACGCTCCTGTGCCATCCAGTCGGTGACAGCAGCGCCATCATGCACTTCACCAATTTTGTGAACCACACCGGAGTAAAAGAGAATCCTCTCAGTGGTAGTCGTTTTACCAGCGTCAATATGGGCAGCAATACCAATATTTCTGACGCGTTCCAGGGGAAAGGCGCGTGCCACAGGATACTCCGGGGTGGGACGTTAAAAGGCGGCTGAGACTCTACATGTCAGCCTGTGAGGTTTAGGTCTACTGAAGATCAGTAGCGATAGTGGGCGAAAGCTTTGTTGGCTTCGGCCATCTTGTGGGTTTCTTCCCTTTTGCGGACTGCACTGCCTGCTTCATTAGCAGCATCCATCAATTCGCCAGCAAGCTTTTGAGCCATGCTGCGTCCGTTGCGAGCTCTTGAAAAATTGACAAGCCACCGTAACGCCATTGCTGTGCCACGCTCCTGGCGAACCTCCATTGGAACTTGATAAGTGGCACCACCTACCCGACGAGCACGAACTTCAACCAGTGGGGTGGCATTTTTGACGGCAGTCTCGAACAGCTCCACAGGATCTCCACCGGTGCGCTCACCAATCAAGCCGAATGCGTCAGACAGAATGCGTTGAGCAGTGGACTTCTTTCCATGCTTCATCAAACGCGCGACCATCATGGTTGCAAGGCGATTGTTGAATTGAGGATCCGGCAGAATCGGACGCTTGACTGCTGCGTTACGGCGTGACATGAACCGTTAGTAGTGGTGAAAGATTGGTGAAAAATGCTGGAGGAGTGCAGGAATCACTCCTTGGGTGTCTTCGCCCCGTATTTCGAACGGGATTGACGGCGGTCCTTAACGCCAGCGGTATCCAGGGTTCCGCGAATGATGTGGTAACGAACTCCAGGGAGATCCTTGACGCGTCCTCCTCGGATGAGGACCACAGAGTGCTCCTGGAGGTTATGTCCAATCCCGCCAATATATGCCGTGACTTCAAACCCAGAAGTGAGGCGAACTCGGGCCACTTTCCTAAGGGCCGAGTTCGGTTTTTTCGGGGTTGATGTGTAAACACGTGTGCAAACACCACGGCGTTCAGGGCAAGCCCTCAGCGCAGGGGATTTGGTCTTCGTCTTGAGGGATTGACGCTCGTGACGGATTAGTTGCTGGATGGTTGGCATCGACGGTCGGTATGCGGCCGGGGACCCGACCTGGTTCGACAATCCGTCACCATACCTGTTCGTCCGACCTTTTCTTCTCAGCAGCGTGAAAATGCGCTTCCGCAAAGACAGCAGCGCACGTCCTCCTGGGGGCTGATGAGAAAACCTCCGCCGCTTAAGTCTCCGCGGTAATCGAGTCGAAGCCCTTCGAGGAGGTGAAGCTGCTCCTCCGGTGCATGCAGAGTGACACCGTCAGCCCGAGCCATGGCGATTCCTGCGAGATGGCCAGGTCTCAGGCGAATGACATGTTGTTCACAGCTTCCTGTTACCAAATCGATATGCATGACGCCCGGTGTACCTGCGACTGCCGCCTGACGACCGAGTTCAGCCGCAGCGGATGCGCTGATGGTGAACATGGCGTCCATAACTCACTGGTCTGCGAATGAATTCAGTTTGCCAGTTTCATCGATTCACGATTCACAAATCCAAGACCGTTCTGAATGCGCGGCGTGATGCCACGGCCTGTCATCACCGTCGTATTGGCAGCGAGCATGGTTGTCGAGCTCCCTCCATCGAGGTTGAGGGCATCCGTTAACCCCAGCTGTTGCAACGCCAATGTGGTTTCAACCAGGTTGGGATCACCACCAGCGGCTCCTTTGATCGCGAGCAGCCAGATTCTTTCTTTGTCCTGAGCAATCACCGTGCGAGGCGCTGAAACAGCAAGAAATCCAGGACTAAATCCCTCCTGGCGGCCATTGAGAACAACCTTGTCATGATGAAGAAGAAGCGGGCCCCCCCCCATGACTTGAGGCAGGTCTCCCAAAGGATTGGAACTGCGGGTTTGAATCGTGACGGAATCGCCAAGATTTGCTGGCAGTGGTGTCTTTGCTCGAGCCACGATCAAATCCCCTTGCTCCGTCAATGGAACTCCGCGGATGAGGTCCGCTTGGTCGAAGACAGCATCAACTTTTCCATTGCGAATGGTGAGCGCCTGTTCTTCGCCACTAAGAGCGCGGTAGGTCGGCCCCCAGGCCCTCGTGTAACGACTCAAACCGCGCTGGACATAACCGCTATTAAGCATTCCAAGAGACCAGCGTCGCTGTCCTGCCACGTTGAGGTCTTGAATCAAACGCAGCCTTCCAAATACCAAGGGGCCGCTGTTGGTCCATCCAACAGCGCCTCGATTCAGAATCGGTCCGGAAAGCCACTGGTTGTCGAGCCGAACTGCTCCGAGTGGAAGTTGGCGGACACGGTTGAAAAATCCTCCATTCACGGCTACGAGCGCGTCAGCAGGTTGGGCCAACTGACTGAGGTACCTCAACCCAGTTTGGGCCTCTCTGCGAGCGAGAGGTCGCAACAGAAGTGAGGGTGTTCTTCGGGGAATTCCCGCGCGATTCAGCCGAAATGGTTTGACGCCAACTTTGACAACGCGTTGATCCAAGATCAACCCCTTCTGAAGAAGCTTCTGAATGCTTGGGTTGAGCAAAACCCTCGCCAAAGGGTCTGTCTGACGATTGGGTGACGATGGGATTTGCTGTCTGATTCCGTCTAAAACAACTCGCCATGGCTTTCGCAGGGTCATGGTCGACAGGTTGCTGGATTGGTTCAGAAGTTTCAGTCCGCCTGCATCCCGAGTTGTTTGCAAGCCCAGCTTGCTGAGCTGGCTTACCTGTTGATCGGTGGTCCGTAGTTGCAGCAGTAAATCATCTTGATTGCGCTGTATTAGGGCAGGCCCATCGAGATCAAGGACAAGACGTTCTGCAGCACTTCCTCGGCCTTGTCTGATCTTTTGGAGTTGGGGTTGAGGAAGTTGGATGCGCAACATGTTGGGGGTTCGGTCAACCTCAACGCCCAACGGTTTGAACCAAGGCATCACATCAAGGGCGACCTCATCACCGAGGGAGCGCTGCTGCAGCTTGTTCAGAGGCAACTCAACACCGAACCACGCCAACTTGTCTCCGCCAATGCCGGGCAGGCGTTGAAAGCCGATTTGTCCGATTAGGACATCCAGTGGTAACCACAGTTGTGTTGGATTGCTTCTTGAATTTCCGATCCAGAGCCAATCGCTCGCTGTGGCTCTACCACCGATCAGAAGTTGACCACCACTGGATTCGGCTGGTTTTCGATTCTCGGCAAGGATTGGCAGTGGTGGAGGTGGCGGTGAAGCATCCATGACCTAACGCTAGCTGGGTAGGTCGAATCCTTAGGATTCAAAGAGCTCAGCCAGTGATGGAATGCGAATGCCGTTACTGCTGTATGACTCGACTGCAGGTTATGACCAAACTCACCGGCTCGAATTGGCCTTATTGCGACAGCAGCGCACCTCAAGCGATCGCTGGTGAGAGGGATGCCTGTGGTGTGGGTTTTCTTGCGCATCTTCAGGGTGAACGCAGCTACTGGGTGTTGCAACAAGCCCTCCGCGGACTTGGTTGCATGGAGCACAGGGGGGGGTGCGGAGGTGATGGTGATTCCGGCGATGGAGCCGGAGTGCTTTGTGAAATTCCCTGGGACTATCTAAGGGCCATCTGGCCCGAAGCTGCGCAAGCCAACGGCCTTGGGATGTTGTTTCTGCCCAAAGATTCAACTCGTTGCAGGGAGGTGCAACAGTTGTGTGAGGAAGAGGCGAAACTGCTTGGGTTGAGCTCCTCAGGTTGGCGCGAAGTACCAACGGATTCCTCTGTACTTGGACCTTTGGCGCGCGAGAACGCACCTTCCATTCAACAGTGGCTGATTCAAGGCTCTGAGGGTGGTGATGCTCTCGAAGCGTTGTTGTTGCGTCTGCGCCGACGAGTCGGAGCGCGGGTGAGACAGGAATTTGGGGCCAAGGCTGCTCTTGACACTTACGTCGCGTCTTTGAGTGCGCGCACGGTTGTCTACAAAGGCATGGTCCGTTCAGAGGTCCTTGCTCAGTACTACTCCGATTTACGTGATTCTCGCTTTGAGGTCAGTTTTGCGGTGTATCACCGTCGGTTTAGTACGAATACTCTGCCGCGTTGGCCACTGGCTCAGCCGATGCGCCTGCTGGGGCACAACGGTGAAATCAACACGCTCCTTGGCAATCTCAACTGGGCCAAGGCATCGGAAGCTGGTCTTGAGGATGTGTGGGGTGACGCTGCAACCGATCTGATTCCAGTCGTGAATCCTGCTTTCAGCGATTCCGCCAATCTCGACGCCACCCTTGAACTAATGGTGCGGAGTGGACGGTCGATCACCGACAGCTTGATTGCTTTGGTTCCTGAAGCTTTCCGGAATCAGCCAGATCTTGAAAGCCGTCCCGACGTGACGGCGATGTATGAATTCAATGCTGGAATTCAAGAACCTTGGGATGGCCCAGCATTATTGGTGTTTGCCGATGGGAAGCGCGTCGGTGCAACCTTGGATCGCAACGGGTTGCGCCCTGCCCGCTGGTGTACAACAACCGACGGCTTTGTGATCATGGGATCGGAGACCGGTGTTGTCGATCTCAGCGAAAAAACTGTTGTCCAAAAAGGACGCTTGGGGCCTGGACAAATGGTCGCTGTTGATCTGGAACGGGGCGAGCTGTTGAACAATTGGGCGGTGAAGGAAGATGCAGCTCAGCGCTTTCCTTACACCGATTGGCTGAAGCAGAACAGACGCTCAGTGTCCGCCCAGCCTTGGACTCAGGATTGCCAGATCAGTGAACTTGATCTTCTGCGCTTGCAGACAGCAATGGGCTTCACCGCTGAAGATCTGGATCTGGTGATTGAAGACATGGCGGGTCTGGGCAAAGAGCCCACGTATTGCATGGGCGATGACATTCCATTGGCTGTGCTTTCCGATAAACCCCATCTCCTTTACGACTACTTCAAGCAGCGTTTCGCGCAAGTCACCAATCCACCGATTGATCCACTGCGCGAAAAATTGGTGATGAGTTTGGAGATGCATCTGGGACAGCGGCGGCCTGCAATCAAGCCTCAGGCAGAGGCCGCGGCATTGATTCATCTCGATAGTCCTGTTCTCAATGAAGCTGAACTGATCGCCCTGACGCAGCAAGGATTGGAGGTGAGATTTCTTTCGACTCAGGTTGCAGTAGAGGCCTGTGCAGCTGGATTGCAGGCAGCACTCGATGACATTTGCTTGCAAGCGGAAGCAGCAGTTCGTCAAGGGGCTGAAGTGCTGGTTTTATCCGACCGCGTGGACAGTGAGCATCAACCGGCGCAGGTGACGGCCACCACCGTGGCGATGCCTGCTTTGCTTTCTATTGGGGCTGTTCATCATCATTTATTACGTCAAAAGCTAAGGCTGCACTGCTCTCTCGTTGTGGATACAGCCCAATGTTGGAGTACCCATCACATGGCGTGTCTGATCGGCTATGGCGCAAGTGCGGTCTGCCCATGGCTGACTTGGGAGACCACACGCCATTGGCTGTCTCACCCCAAAACCCAGAAGCGGATCGAGCAAGGAAAACTGCCAGCTTTAGCACCAGACAAGGCTCAAGCCAATGTCCGCCTGTCCCTTGAGAATGGTCTTCGCAAGATTCTGTCCAAGATTGGAATCTCGCTCTTGGCCAGCTATCACGGTGCTCAAATTTTTGAGGCCATCGGACTTGGCGCCGATGTGATTCAAAAAGCTTTTGCTGGCACCACAAGTCGAGTTGCTGGAATGACTCTCTCAGAGCTCGCGAATGAAACACTCTCGCTGCATGCCAAGGCTTTCCCTGAGCTCAATCGCAGCAAGCTCGAGTTCATGGGTTTCGTGCAGTACCGCACCGGCGGTGAGTACCACCTCAACAGTCCTGAGATGTCGAAAGCGTTGCACAGTGCTGTGAAAGCAGGACCGGGATACGACCATTTTTCAACTTATCGGACGCTGCTGGAAAACAGACCGGTTACAGCACTTCGCGATTTGCTCGAGTTCAAGTTGGCGGCAGAGCCGCTGCCACTTGATCAGGTTGAAAGTGTGGAGAGCCTATGCACTCGCTTTTGCACTGGAGGTATGAGTCTGGGAGCTCTTTCAAGGGAGGCCCATGAAGTGTTGGCCGTGGCCATGAACCGAATCGGTGGCAAGAGCAATAGCGGTGAGGGTGGTGAGGACCCGATTCGTTTTCAGGTTCTCAACGATGTCGACGAGCATGGCCGCTCGTCTTCCTTCCCTAGCATCGGAGGCCTTCGCAATGGTGATACGGCCTGTTCTGCGATTAAGCAGATTGCTTCGGGTCGCTTCGGTGTGACAGCAGAGTATTTGCGAAGTGGTAAGCAGCTTGAGATCAAGGTTGCTCAAGGCGCAAAGCCTGGCGAAGGCGGCCAATTGCCAGGTCCGAAAGTGGATTCCTACATTGCTGGACTGCGTAATAGCAAGCCTGGTGTGGCGCTGATTTCACCTCCACCTCACCACGACATTTATTCGATTGAGGACCTGGCACAGCTCATTCATGATTTGCATCAGGTCCATCCCAAAGCTCCTGTCAGCGTCAAATTGGTTGCCGAGATTGGGATTGGAACGATTGCGGCTGGCGTGGCAAAGGCCAATGCTGATGTCATTCAGATTTCGGGCCACGATGGTGGAACGGGCGCATCACCGTTGAGCTCGATCAAGCACGCCGGCAGCCCCTGGGAGTTGGGTCTGACGGAAGTTCATCGATCTCTTCTGGAGAATGGATTACGTGATCGTGTGCTCTTGCGTGCCGATGGCGGACTGAAGACTGGTTGGGATGTTGTGATCGCTGCGTTATTGGGCGCGGAGGAGTACGGGTTTGGTTCCGTTGCCATGATTGCCGAGGGCTGCATCATGGCTCGCGTATGTCACACAAATAATTGTCCTGTTGGTGTTGCCACGCAGAAAGAAGCACTGCGCAAGCGCTTCGTCGGGGTGCCTGAACACGTGGTGAACTTCTTCTGGTTTGTGGCGGAAGAGGTACGACAATTGTTGAGTCTTTTGGGAGTCGCACGTCTGGAGGATCTGATAGGGCGTATTGATCTTCTTCAGCCTCGTTCGGTTGAGCTGGCCAAAACAC
>WTGE01000028.1 GCA_011525445.1 Synechococcus sp. CO36386bin_37 | reverse complement strand
CAATACCAGTGAGGCTCATGGGCTCCTCTCCATCCATCCCATAACGCATCCGCAGCACCCTCCCTTGCAGTTCTGGCAGCTGCCCCAGCAAATCCCTCAAGTCCCCTTTCAGGCACTCCCCCTCCACTTGCTCTGACGGCAGCTCACCATCACCAGCCAACAATTCGAGCAGTTCCGTATCGTCTCCATCCCCAACCTTCATCTCCAGGCTCACAGGCTGACGGGCACGACACATCAGGTCTTTCACCTCCTCCTCAGGCAACTCCACAAAACTGGCCAGCTCCGTGACAGACGGTGTTCTTCCCAATTCCTGGCTCAACTCCCGCTGACCTTTCTTCAGTTTGTTCAGCATCTCCGTGATGTGGATCGGCAGACGAATCGTTCGACTCTTCTCTGCAATCGCACGCGTGATCCCCTGACGGATCCACCAGTACGCATAGGTGCTGAATTTGTACCCACGGGTTGGATCAAATTTCTCCACTCCACGCACCAGACCGATCGTTCCCTCCTGGATCAAATCCAGCAGCTCCATGTTCCGCTTGGTGTATTTCTTCGCGACACTCACCACCAACCTTAAATTCGCTGCCACCATCCGCTCCTTGGCACGACGGCCCGATTGAAGCTTGCGCTTCAGCTGGGCCGCACTCACACCAGCCGCCTTGGCAATCTCTTCCCGGGGCACATCTTCTCCACCCCGTTGATCCTTCAGCTCCGCTTCCAAAGCCTCCAGATCCATCAGCTCCTGCACCTGACGGCCCAGGGTGATCTCCTGTTGATGACTCAACAACGGCACTCGGCCGATGTCTCGTAAATACGAACGCACAAGGTCGACTTCAGCGCCAGATGCTCGACCGGTAGAGGAGGTTGCAGGGCGGGAAGCAACAGCAGCAGCAGGAGCCATGACGCTTCATTGAGTTCTGTAAAGATTAACCCTAAGAAACGTAAAGGAGCTCTCAGAAAACCATCGCTGAAGGTAAATGAGTAGAAATACTCGTACTGTCGAGAAGCTTAGGCGCGTTCACCAGCAGCCACTGGGCCGTCTTGAGATAAATCAGCGTTCCCATGACATCCGTACAGGTCGTGATGAAAGGTGTCGACATCAATGCGGGATCCAAACCCATCCTGTGAAACAACAACGGAAAGGCCGCGCCAGCAGTCGCTGCCAGGGTTGTGATCGCCAGCAAGCTGATACCAACCGACAAACCAACGAGCGGGCTCTCGCCACGCCACCAGGCAAACGGAACCACCAACACCACCATCAAGAGACCCAGTAACGCTCCGGCAGCCGCTTCTCGTAACACGGCTTTCAAGGGCCCAAGCGACGAAATGCTCTGAGTGCTCAAGCCTCGGATGACCACGGTGGAGCTCTGAGCCCCCACATTTCCGCCCGTACCGGCCAGCAACGGAATAAAAGCGGCAAGCAGCACCACCTCTTTCAGCACCTGTTCATTGAGGGCAATCACCTGAGATGTAAAGAAACTGGCCACCACCAAAACCGATAACCACACCACCCGACGACGCGCCACTGTGAACAAATTGCTCTGGAAATAGTCATCCTCATCACCAGCCTCAACTGCACCAGCTGCATAAAGGTCACGAGTGGCTTCCTGCTCGATGACATCAATCACGTCATCAACGGTGACGATTCCAACCAGACGACGTTCCCGGTCGACCACTGGCACAGCCAAAAAGTCATAGCGTTGAATGGCTCGGGCGACCTCCTCCTGATCTGTGTCAGTGCCAACACTGACCACCTCGCGGGTCATCACCCCACCCACGCAATCCATCGGGTCGGCTGTCACCAGGTCACGCAAGGACAGAATCCCAGTGAGATGCCTTTGACCATCGGTCACATACAGGCTGTAAATGGTTTCCGTTTCGCGGGCCCGGCGTCGAACAATGGTGAGGGCCTGCGCAGCACTGTGAAATTCTTTGAGGTCGATATATTCCGTTGTCATCAAACGGCCTGCTGTCTCGGGCGCGTAGCCCAAAAGTTGAGCAGTCACACGCCTCTCAGAGGGACTGAGTTCCACCAGCAAACGACGCACCACCTTCGCAGGAAGCTCGTCCAGTAAACGCACCCGATCATCGGGGGACATCTCTTCGACCAGCTCCAACACCTCACTGGAACGCAATCGCTCCAGCAGACTTTGCTGAATGGCCGGCTCGAGATATTCGTACACCTCAATGGCTTCATCTTTGCCGAGCAGACGAAACGCCAGGGCCTGCATGGTGCGCGGTAAACAGCCGATCGCCTCGGCCGCATCAACCGGCTGAACCGGCGCCAGAAGCACCTTAACGCCGTCGTAATTGCCAACTGACAGCATCGCCTGCAACTGTTGAGTGACAACCTCAGCAACCAAGTCGTTAGCGACACTCACACCATTGCTGCCCTGGGCTTCATCCATGCTCTTTGCCCAGTCGGCTTCAGTGTAAGTCGATCAGCAGCCGGTTATCGTCAGCGCGAATTGCACTTGTACCCCCGATGTCGCCCAACATCAGCAACGTCTCTGTCAACACTCCTGATGGTTCCAGTAAATCCCTGGGTTCCTACGCGGGCAAGGTGCTGTTGATCGTGAACGTGGCTAGCCGCTGCGGATTCACACGTCAATACAGCGGCCTTCAAGCGCTTCAAGACAACTATGGGCCCAAGGGCCTGGTTGTGTTGGGGTTCCCTTGCAATGACTTCGGCGCTCAGGAGCCAGGCACGCTTGACGAAATCAAAAGTTTCTGCTCCACCACGTACAACGCCAGCTTTGAGCTGTTTGACAAAGTCCATGCCACTGGAACGACTACCGAGCCCTACACCACCCTCAACACAACCGAACCAGCGGGAGACGTGGCATGGAACTTCGAAAAGTTCTTAGTCGGCAAGGATGGAACAGTGATCGCACGATTCAAAAGCGGGACTGAACCTGATTCCGAAGATTTAACAGCAGCGATTGAACAAGCACTCGCAGCTTGAACTGATCTCGGTTCAGTCATAGTCCATCCTGCGCTCCAGAGTCACTGAGCCTCAACCTCGGGGATTGGGGCTCTACCACTTGGGAATGCAATCTTTATCAAGGTCATCTTTTCAGCATTGAGATGACCTCAACATGCCTCCAACGAAAGCTTCCAAATCATCTCGGCATGCATCAAAACCAGCTGGTCAAAACTTGATGGTCCGTTTTTCTCATCTCTTACCGAACGCAGATCGTCCTTGCAAGACTTAAAAATGCAAGTTATTGAGAATCAAGGCCAAAAACCAAAAGCTCGTCAATGGATTGACGGAATTGAACTACTCCGTGCCGCCGCCGTTGTACTTGTCACCATTTCCCACGGATTTTATTTAATCAACAACTGGAATAATTTAATTTCAAATACTCTTATCTCTTCCTTTACGTTCTTTTTCAAGCCTGGTTGGTGGGGAGTCAGAATATTCTTTGCCATTAGTGGCTATTTAATTGCCAGTCAATCCATAAAAGTAATTTACCAAGGCTCAACTGTTTATGCCAAAAACTTTGCCATCAGGCGCTGGATCAGAACAGTACCAACCTATTGGATGTTTCTCGTTGCTATCACGATTTTCAGCAGTTCCAGCCTGTTCACAAACACATTCCTAGAGAATGCGCTGTTCATGCAAACCGTCAGAAGCAATGCAAGCTTGATCGAGGTGGGCTGGAGCCTCGTGATCGAAGAATGGTCCTATGGAATTATATCAATTTTTCTCATTGTCTCGACCGCACTGATTGGCAGCAGAAGTCAAAAATGCGCAGCAGCAATGATTGCAGCATTGGCACTAACTTTAATCGTAATTGCAACATTTTTTCGATACAAAACCTGCTTATCCAGCGAGGTGTCGTGGGAGACGCTTAAAAGAAACCCGTTTCTACAACTTGATGCATTGAGCATGGGAGCCTTTCTTGCCTGCGTCCAAACCTTATTCAAAGAAACCCTTCAGCGAATCATGCGTTATTCCACTCCTATCGTGATTGGCGCAGTCTTGGGGATGAGTATTACTGGATGGTGGATCAATAAATCAATCGTAGGCGCCGATGTGATCAATACTCAAACATGGCTCACGCTTGGCTTGCTGGTCTATCCACTGTGCTCCCTACTGAGCGCACTGTTGGTATTAGGTTGTTTCCATTACAAAGCCAGCACAATCCACAAAGCACCGAGACAGTTAATTCAGATTATTGCCACAACGAGCTACAGCACCTATCTGATTCATCTCTATGTCCTACAAGGCCTTCGAGCGATCCCAGCATTTACCAACTCAGGATCAGCCTTCTGGATCTACCTGCTTTTATCAATAACCGCTGGAGTAGCAGCATTCGAACTAACCGAAAAACCCTTTCTCAAGCTAAGAGAACGCTTCAGAACTTAACAATAGCGGTGGATTCTACCGCGAACGATTCAACGCGATAAATATAGTTGAAAGGATCAGATGATTAGCCACGCTCATAAAAAAACCAATTCTAAAAAACCTATTTAGACAACAATCAATTTCTGGACATAGTTCGACCCAGCCATGCCCCCAAACCAGCCGCTCCCAGACCCAAACCAAGCGTTACACCAATCAAGCCCAGAGCTGAAAGCCATTCAGCTCTGCTGATCATCACAACACAGCTCACCATCCAGCTGCTGAACGTTGTTAGCGAACCACAAAAACCAATACCAATGAAGAACTGACGCCTTGGCCGCAGAGGAAGCCCTGCCAACAATCCGAGAATAAACGCACCAAACACATTGACGACGACGTTGTTGTCATGAAGGTGGCCCGTCACCTGCCATCGCATCACCGCTCCGGGAACAGCCCCTAAAGCCACAAACAGCAACTCACTCAGCTCTTGACGCAAAGGGAGTTGAAACGGCGTAGAACTTGGAGCTTGCGACATCAGATTACCCCTTCCGCCAGACCGATTCCGTACCCAAAGCCTGCCATCACAAGCCCTCCCACAATCGAAGCAACCGTGAGCAGCAGGGATTCAGACCAACGCCTCTGCTTCAAAGTGTTCCATATTTCAACCGCAAACGTGGAGAAGGTGCTGAGGCTGCCGAAGAAACCAACCGCTATCAAGAGATTGAGGGAATGAGCACCCTGCGATATTGGCCGTGGATCATTGACCTGCACTCCGAGCACAAGCCCCAAGCCAAATGCAGCTACAAGGTTCACAGCAAATGTTCCCCAATGCTTGGAGGGAACCATTGGCTCAAAATGATTGACGACCCGCAAACGAAGCCAGGCTCCAGGAATCGCTCCCAAACCCACCATCACAACCTGACTCAACGTCAGTGAATCAGCCATTGACCCATCCTCTCAGGGACTGCACACTTGCTGGCGTACCCCGACCCAGCATGACCTGAACCTGAATCCAATCACGACCATCCTCGCTGCGCCATTGGCGCAATAGTTGCAGCGGTGTGCCGAGCTCAACCCGGTCTAAAACAGGGGCCTCTACCATTGGACTTGAACGCAATACGCAATGCTCACCGCTCAGCAGAGGGCTCTTGCCTTCCTGTCGGCGGACAGGAAGTAGTCTGCGCTGTGCGCCACCAGCCGGCAGAGCAACAGGTGCCATCAGGGCGACTCCCAGCAACCAACCCCAACGCAACGCCACACCTGTCGACATACGCATCAGATGTCGAGTGACGCCATATCCAAATCGGCGCTGTGGGTTTCAATGAACTCTCGTCGAGGGGCAACTTTGTCGCCCATCAAAATCGTGAAAATCCTATCGGCCTCCAAAGCATCCTGTACCTCCACCCGCTTCATCATGCGGGTTGTGGGATCCATCGTGGTTTCCCACAACTGCTGCGGCATCATTTCTCCAAGACCCTTGAAGCGCTGAATGTTGTAATTGGCCTTCTCACCAAATCCATCCAACGTACTCTGTAATTGATTTTCATTATAACAATAAGTATGGTTCTTCCCTCGTTCTACTTTATAGAGTGGTGGACAGGCAATATAGATATAGCCTCCTTCAACAAGCTCTTTCTGGTAGCGATAAAAGAAAGTAAGAATCAAAGTACGAATATGAGCTCCATCCACATCGGCATCAGTCATGATCACAACACGGTGATATCGAAGGTTCTTGACGTCAAAGTCTTCACCTTTAATTCCCAAACCCAAGGCAGTAATTAATGCCTGAATTTCGGTGTTCTTATAAATTTTTGCATCATCAGTTTTTTCAATATTGAGGATTTTCCCCCGCAAGGGAAGAATGGCCTGAAAGCGCCGGTCACGACCCTGCTTGGCAGAGCCGCCAGCAGAATCACCCTCAACAATATAAATCTCAGACTCTGCAGGATCTCTGGAACTGCAATCGGCTAATTTGCCAGGCAGTGTTGAACTTTCGAGCACGCTTTTACGACGCACCAATTCTCGGGCCCGTCGAGCAGCTTCAGCCGCATTGAAGGCCTGTATCGCCTTCTCCAGAATCATGTCAATGACTCCTGGATTGAATTCCAGGTACTGACTCAAGGCTTCACCAACGAGGCTATCAACAATCCCTCGAACTTCGGTATTACCAAGTTTGGTTTTTGTTTGACCTTCAAATTCGGGCTCTGGCACTTTCACAGACAGCACAGCCGTTAGGCCCTCGCGGATATTTTCACCTGCCAAGTTGGAGTCAGATTCTTTACGTTTACCCCTTTTTTTTGCAAACGAATTAAGAGTCCGAGTCAGAACAGTCTTCAAGCCTTCGATGTGGGTACCCCCATCCACCGTACGGATGTTGTTGGCAAAACCGAGAATGCTGTCGGAATAGGCATCAACGCACCATTGCAGTGCAGCTTCCACAGAAACCCCATCCTTTTCTGAATTCACATAAATAATTTCTGGATGCAAGGCATCTTTCTCTGCGTTCATATAGGCCACATATTCCTTAATTCCACCCTCATAAAAATAAAGCTCTTCTCGAGGCTGCCCCTCTGGATCCCGTGCGGACTTTCGATCATCACGAAAGAGAATACGGACTCCACCGTTCAGATAAGCCAGTTCACGCAAACGTGCCGAAAGCGTGGAGTAATCAAACTCAATTCCGCCCGTAAAAATCTCAAGATCAGGCTTGAAAGACACAGTGGTGCCCGTTGCACCGCTTTCCTCTGATGGTTGAGGTTCTGACGCAAGGCTGCCAACAGCCGCGCCTCGCTCAAACCGCTGACGGTGAAGCTGTCCTTGGCGGCGAACGGTGACCTCCACCCATTCACTCAGGGCGTTGACAACAGAAACACCAACACCGTGCAAACCACCAGATACCTTGTATCCCCCCGCTCCAAACTTGCCACCAGCATGCAACACGGTGAGCACTGTCTCAAGTGCACTCTTGCCTGTTCGGGGATGAATATCGGTTGGAATACCTCGACCGTTATCACTCACGGAAGCGGAACCGTCGTCTCCAAGAACGACTGCGATCTCGTTGCAATGGCCGGCAAGGGCCTCATCGACCGCGTTGTCAACCACCTCGTAAACAAGATGGTGGAGGCCACGAGGACCGGTCGTACCGATGTACATACCCGGTCGTTTGCGCACCGGTTCAAGCCCCTCAAGAACTTGAATCTGCTCGGCACCGTAGGCGGCCTGTACTTTTGCGGCTTCGCTCATGCGCTCGTCTTAGGCCCAGCCACCTTTTGAACCCCAATTTAACACCGGCTTCCCAGAGGCGCTCGTGGGAGCCTCTGACGCGTCATTTTTAGAGGGGATGCACCCATCGTTTCTCCGATGAACCAGATCAGCCCTGAATCGGGGAGCAGCACAGGTACAGAGACACCCCTAGTGGTGGCCCTGCTCGGACCAACCGCAAGCGGTAAGACGGCGCTCTCAGTTGAACTCGCTGAACACTTCGAGCTGGAGATTCTCAATGTCGACTCTCGCCAGCTCTACATGGGAATGGACATCGGCACAGCCAAGCCAACCGTGGAGCAACAGCAGCGCGTCACCCACCACCTGCTGGACCTGCGCAAGCCCGATCAACCGATCACCTTGCAGGAATTTCAGCAAGACGCGCTGCGTGCTGTAAACCATGCCCTCCACGATCGCGGCGTGGCGTTTCTTGTGGGTGGGAGCGGCCTCTATCTCAAAGCCCTCACCCAAGGCTTGATGCCCCCTGCCGTTCCCCCTCAAGCTGAGCTGCGGCGTCAGCTCAGCGCCCTCGGTCAAACGAACTGTCATCAACTGCTCCAACAGGCCGATCCGCAGGCAGCCGCCAAGATCGCGCCGGGCGATGCGATTCGCACGCAACGCGCTTTGGAAGTGTTGTACGCCAGCGGCAAACCGATGAGCCAGCAACAGTTGGTGAAGCCACCCCCCTGGCGCGTGCTGGAGCTGGGACTTAATCCCGAGGACCTGCGATCCAGGATCGCCCAACGCACCATTCAGATTTATGCAGAGGGCTTAATCGCGGAAACCCAGCTCCTCAGCGATCGCTACGGATCTGACCTCCCCCTGCTGAAAACTATTGGCTATGGAGAAGCCCTTGAGGTTCTGGGAGGCGACCTCAGCAAATCCGAAGCAATCGCCAAAACCACAAGACGAACACATCAGTTCGCCAAACGGCAGCGCACCTGGTTTCGACGCCAGCACAGCCCCCATTGGTTGACAGGTCAGGATGCCCTCAGGGAAGCGATACAGCTGATCGAAGCGGGTCTAGGGTAAAGAGCAAATTCTGCTGAGCAAAATTTTCATCAGCAGCCCTTCACCACACTGAATGCCTCCACGTCCTCGCTTTGACCGACGCGCCCCCGTCCGGGAGCTCCCCAACATCAATGACCGTATCAACTACCCACAGCTCCGGGTTGTTGACGCAGACGGTGAACAGCTTGGGGTGATCGACCGAGAGCAAGCTTTAGACGTTGCCCGCGAGCGTGAGCTAGATCTCGTCTTGGTCAGTGAGAAAGCTGATCCACCGGTTTGCCGAATCATGGATTACGGCAAATTCAAATTCGAACAGGAAAAAAAAGCCAAAGAAGCGAAGAAAAAATCGCATCAGACCGAAGTCAAAGAGGTCAAGATGCGTTACAAAATCGACCAACACGATTACGACGTTCGCATTGGGCAAGCCCAGCGCTTCCTCAAGGCAGGCGACAAGGTGAAGTGCACGGTGATCTTCCGCG
>WTGE01000142.1 GCA_011525445.1 Synechococcus sp. CO36386bin_37 | reverse complement strand
CAGTGCAAGGTCAGACCCAGTCGATCTCCTTTGACGGTCGGGAGATTCGACTGACTACAGGGCGATACGCCCCTCAATCCGGCGGCTCAGTGATGATTGAGTGCGGAGACACCTCCGTACTCGTCACAGCGACCCGGTCGACCGGTCGGGAAGGAGTTGATTTCCTCCCGCTGATATGCGACTACGAAGAGCGCCTGTATGCAGCTGGAAGGATTCCAGGGAGTTTCATGCGACGCGAGAGTCGTCCTCCCGAGCGCGCAACGCTGATCTGCAGGCTCATTGACAGGCCGATGCGCCCTTTATTTCCAAGTTGGCTCCGCGACGACCTGCAGATTGTTGCCACTTGCATGTCTCTTGATGAGCGGGTACCAGCGGATGTGCTGGCCGTCACGGGTGCCTCCGTGGCGACCCTCATGGCCAAGATTCCCTTCTATGGGCCGATGGCTGCAGTGCGCGTGGGTCTTCTTGGTGATGATTTTGTTCTGAATCCCAGCTATCGAGAAATTGAGCGTGGGGATCTCGATCTGGTGGTCGCCGGCACTCCTCAAGGAGTGGTGATGGTTGAGGCTGGCGCCAATCAGCTGCCTGAAGGTGATGTCATTGAAGCCATTGATTTTGGTTATGAGGCTGTTTCTGAGCTGATCAAAGCTCAGCAGACCATTCTCAAAGAAGTGGGGATCGAGCAGGTTGTTCCTGAGCCTCCTGAGCAAGATCAAACCCTGCCTCTCTATTTAGAGAAGGCCTGCAGCAAGCCAATTGGTGAGGTGCTTAGTCAGTTCGAACAATCCAAAGCTGAACGGGACGAAAAACTGGATGCCATCCGCAGTTCTACTGCGGAAGCCATTCAGGGATTAAAGGATTCCGATCCTGTTCGTGTCGCGGTGACTGCCAACAGCAAAGCTCTCCCCAACAGTTTCAAGGCGCTTACAAAAACCTTGATGCGTCAGCAAATCCTCAAGGACGGTAAAAGGGTGGATGGACGCAACCTTGACCAGGTTCGACCAATCAGTGCAGCTGCTGGCGTTCTTCCCAAGCGCGTTCACGGCTCTGGTCTTTTTCAACGTGGATTAACCCAAGTGCTGTCGACAGCCACTCTCGGCACCCCGAGTGATGCTCAGGAGATGGACGATCTCAATCCCAATAACGAGAAGACATATCTGCACCACTACAACTTCCCGGCCTATTCAGTTGGTGAAACCCGCCCGATGCGTTCTCCTGGACGCCGTGAAATCGGCCATGGCGCCTTGGCAGAGCGCGCAATTCTGCCTGTCCTCCCAGCCAAAGACACGTTTCCCTATGTGGTTCGTGTGGTGAGTGAAGTGCTGAGCTCCAATGGTTCGACATCGATGGGTTCCGTGTGTGGAAGCACCCTGGCGCTGATGGACGCTGGTGTCCCACTCAAGGCTCCTGTCAGTGGCGCGGCGATGGGTCTGATCAAGGAGGGAGGTGACGTCAAAATTTTGACCGACATTCAGGGCATCGAGGATTTCCTTGGCGACATGGACTTCAAAGTTGCCGGCACCGACAAAGGAATTACTGCTCTTCAGATGGACATGAAGATCACAGGCCTATCCGTGAATACGGTGGCTGACGCGGTGAATCAGGCTCGACCTGCGCGACTTCACATCCTTGAGAAGATGATGGAGGCGATTGAAAGTCCCCGTGAAGGACTTTCCCCTCATGCTCCTCGTCTGTTGAGTTTCCGTATCGATCCAGAGCTGATCGGCACAGTGATCGGTCCTGGAGGTCGCACCATCAAGAACATCACGGAGCGAACCAACACCAAAATTGATATCGAGGACAGTGGCATTGTGACCATCGCTTCCCATGATGGCGCTGCCGCAGAGGAAGCTCAGAAGATCATTGAAGGTCTCACCCGCAAGGTGAATGAAGGTGAAGTGTTCACTGGCTCGATCACGCGAATCATTCCGATTGGAGCATTTGTGGAGATTCTCCCTGGCAAGGAGGGCATGATTCACATATCACAGCTGTCGGAAGCGCGGGTTGAGAAAGTTGAAGATGTCGTCAAGGTGGGTGATGAGGTCACCGTCCGTGTGCGTGAAATTGACAATCGTGGACGCATCAATCTCACATTGCGTGGGGTTCCCCAGAACGGTGAGATGCATCAATCTGAACTTGCTCCTACGCCAGTAGCGCCCCTTTCCTGAAGGGGCGCCTCTCTAGGTTCACACCAGAAACTCTGGATCAATGGTTCTCATGGCCCGTGTCGCCTTTTCACACAAAGCGGCATGGGTTTTTCCATGGCTTGCGATCAGGCAACCCGCCTGTCGAACATCACCTGTGTTGTAAGTGAGTTCTTTTCCATCGGCATGAGTGAAAGCCCCGCCTGCTGCGAGCAGAACGGCTTCAGGCGCTGCCATATCCCAATCTTTTGGAGCACTTTTGCCCGATAGGGAGATGTACAAATCGGTCTCTCCTCGGAGGATTGTGGCCACCTTGCAGCCCACACTGCCCACAGCGATGGAATCGCCAAGTTCAAGTGCCGTAATCAGTTCTTCCAGGCGCTGATCTCTGTGACTGCGACTGGCAACCAAGGTGAGATCCCCGGTTGATTGACGTTCACTGAACTGAACAGGAGTGTGCTCGCCAGCTCGGTTCTCGCACCAGGTGCCTTTCCCAACAACCCCAATCCAAAGTTCATTCCGCTCTGGCACGAGTACGACACCAAGCACTGGCCGTTGTTGATGCACTAGGGCAAGATGCACGGCGTATTCACCAGTACCTTGGAGGAAATCCTTGGTTCCATCGAGTGGATCTAAAATCCAAAGCCAATCCGCGTCTAGGGGTTGTCCCTCGGTGAGTTGTTCTTTTGCAGTTTCTTCACTGAGCAGCGTCCAATGGGCTGTGGGGAATGCCTCCCGCAAGCCATTCAGAAGCCACTGATTGACAGCGAGATCCGCTGCGGATACAGGACCTTCTCCTCCATCATCGACGCTAAGGGCCTTGGGGAACCCGTGGGGAGGCTGTTCGCCCCTTGCGTAGGCGCGCAGGATGTCTGCTGCTCCCCAACTGAGAGGGCGTAGCACCTTCAAAGCATCGTCCAGACTGATATCCGCAGGAAGGTTCAGCGAGCTAGGCATCATGGGTAAGTCTGGCGAGAGCCATTGTGAAGCAACGGGCTGAACCTTCTGGTGGTGTTCTTTACGTGGTTGGAACACCGATCGGTCACCTCGGTGATCTTTCACCACGAGCGTGCGATCTCTTGATCGCCGTCGATACGGTGGCCTGTGAGGACACCCGACGTAGCGGACAGCTTCTGAGTCGCATCGGTTCGACTGCGCGACGGGTCTCATTTCATCAGCACAACACCCGCATGCGAATTCCACAACTTTTGCTGGAGTTGGCGGAGGGCCGCAGTTTGGCCTTGATCAGCGATGCTGGTCTACCCGGTATCAGTGATCCCGGGCAGGAATTGGTCGCTGCCGCACGGCTGTCAGGTTGGGACGTGATTTCCATTCCAGGCCCCTGTGCGGCAACCACTGCTTTGGTGAGCAGCGGTCTTTCTACGGATCGTTTCTGCTTTGAAGGGTTTCTTCCAGCAAAGGGAAAAGATCGACGGGACCGCTTGCTTTTGATTGCAAGTGAGCAACGTACCACCGTGATTTATGAAGCTCCCCACCGCTTGTGTCAACTCCTTGAGGAATTGAGTGAGTACTGTGGTGAGGAGCGTCCATTACAGGTGGCTCGAGAATTAACCAAGCGGCATGAGCAACAAATAGGGCCCACCATCTCTGCAGCACGTAACTATTTTGAGAAGCGCACTCCGCAAGGGGAGTGCACAGTCGTGCTGGGTGGAGCCCAACCAGTCGCGATGGAAGCTCTGAGCGACAAGGAGTGCTGTGAGCAGTTGCTAGCGCTTATGCATCAAGGAATGAGTGCCAAGGATGCAGCAAGGACGTTGTCCAGACGCATCGGTCGATCCAAGCGGGAACTCTATGCGCTGCTCCACGCAGCATCTGAACAGGCAGACTGATGGAAAGCCCAAGTGATGTGATGCTCAATCGGCTGAAACTGCTTCTATTGAGTATTGGCAGTGGACTAACGCTTCTCTTGGTTCTGTGTCTGGGTGCTCAGAATCTGAATGATCGCCATAGTTTGAATTTTGGCTTTGGACGATCCGCTTCCTTGCCTTCAGGCTTCATTGCGGGAGTGAGTTTGGTCTTGGGAATTGTCAGCGGTGGGAGTGTGGCAGCAGTCCTGGGTCCTTCTCAGGACCGGGACAGTTGAGTTAGGAACTGAATGCAAAGAGTGAACCCTCGAGAACCAGATGAGTAATGCCACGTGAGAGTAAAAAGGAGGATGTCTGATCAAAGATCTGAGTGTCAGGAACTTTGATGACCCTTTGGCTTCGACCACATTGGCGTTTGGCCGCGCGCGGACTTGAATAAAGACAAAGCGCCTGATGTTTCTGCTCTTCGGGATCACTCACACCTAATTCTGGAAACTCACTGAGCGGTCGAGGGTCGAGTTCAACAGTTTTGTCTACGAGCATGTAAACGCTGTCTGGTATGAGCTCTGATGAAAAGGGCCGACAGACCACCTGCTGCGTTGTGACCTGAGGAATGTCGACTGGGAGCACCGCGATTTCATGAAAGACGGTCTCGTCTTCACTGACGAAGTCCTGAATGCTATCCGCCTCATCGTCGCCGTAATCATCGGCATCATCGAGAGCGAGCCTTGGTTCATCTTTTCCGCTGGGCACCTCGGAACTGTTGGCTTCTTCCCCTTCTGAGGCTTGAGCTGTTGTCTGGATTGCAGTGGCCTGTCTGGTGCTTGGGATCACCCGTTGGTCCATAGCGTGCTCACCCGAATCGCTGACGATGTCTTCAGAGACAAGGACCCTTGATACAAGAGGGTCCTGGTTCGCGGATTGTGGAGCAGCGCTTTTGCTTGTTCGTCTGAGTTTCAATGCGGCATAGTCCGCAGCACTCAGCAATGAGCGGACAGTGCGACTCACTGTGTTTGAGCTGCACCCAAAAGCCTCAGCGATGCTTGTGCTTGATTCACCTGCGCGGTAGCGCTCCACAATTGCCTGCTTGTGGCTGTCGTTTAGCCGGCTGGGTGCCATGGTCTGCTTTGCACAGTTTTTAAGTTTAAGACGGGTGGCTTTGATCAGATGGCAAAATTAGCCAGTGCTCCCTTAGCTCAGCTGGATAGAGCAACTGCCTTCTAAGCAGTCGGTCGATGGTTCGAATCCATCAGGGGGCGTGAGCTAAAAGTCAGTGCAGAACTGGCTTTTTTTGATTTACAGGCCTTTTTGCTTTCTCAATAAGGCCTCTGACAAGAGCTCTCGAAAGTTTTCCCTGACATTGTCTACCCGCCGCATGTGTGAATCCCAATACCATTGGTTCAGGCCCTGATTGATGACAATCACAGACAGCTGATCAACCGAAGCATCTTGGCTGGTTTGAATTGTGGCGAAGAAGTTGATGAAGTTTAAGTTAAAAAAGTTTCATAACCCACGGCATCATCTCTTGAGCTGAACTAAGAGAAGACTCTATTGATGTGGCGTTAGCCATTCTTCAGATGGCCAAGGATCCTGATCATTTATTTCCATACAGTAAGAATTTTTCACCAATTTTCAAATGGGATCAGCAAAAAGAGTCACTCAAGAAACTTTCAGAACATCCTAATGTTCAGAAAGTTATTGATGAACAGTTTGGTGTTCCATGACCATCATTTGATGTTATGCGTGCCATGCCTGTTGGAAGCCTAGGATTCTGCACGCAGCGCATGTTTAGCCATCGCGGCATAGCTCCCCTTCAACCCGAGAATAAGCTGAAAAAGGTTTCAAAAATCAATCAAAAAGAGGAGTATTTAAACCGAAGACTGAGAAGAGTTCATAACACCTACTATTTGGTTTTTTGGATTGATTTATCGATTGCAGGGGAAACAGTAGTACAAGATTATAACGCAATTTCGCAGCATCACCTGTATGTGTTGCGACTCTAGCTGAATTTATGACTCATAGTTTCATCGAACCCGATAACCATCACATGATTTGGGAGCCCATCAGCTTTGGAACTCAAGTAGGGCTTGCTGGTGTCTTTTTGGAAGGGTGTCGATGGGAAAAAGAATGGGGGCGTCTTTTAGCAGAATGGCGATCTGAATTAGGTCTTACTCCTTTGCTGAAGATATCTCCCTTTCAGAATAAAATACATCAATGGGAGACTGCTTCTCCCTGATAACTGATCGTTAATGAATGAATTGATACAATCCTCTTATCGTATGTTTTTTCTTGCTTTAACCTTTGTACGATTCAATTTTTTTGATCTTTGACAACCATTCATAATGTTAAAGAAAGTACCAATTGGATCGAGTCGCGTAACCCAGGTACTTCTTGCTGCTTTGGTTCTTACTCAGATCCCCAACCTTTTCAGCTTTGTCGATGGACTGAACCGTTTCGACTCTGAGGAGGCTGCATTAAGGGCATGTCAACAGTGGGCTGCATTGGGCGATGTTTACACTGTGAAGAGATCATGGCCATGGACGCGCTTCGATCAATATCCCACTCGATCATGCGAAAAGGAGACTGATCGCTTTTCAGGGCTTGAGATTCCTTTGGATACAGCAACTGCTTTGAGCAGCCGTCCAGGAGACCCGATCGGCTTCGATGTTTCAAGTGTCCCTGTTGCAGAGGATACGGGTCAGTCCTTTCGGTTTAAGCGTCGCCGTTGGTCTCTCACGATTCCATTCTGAACAAATCATTGTGCTTTTGATGCAAAGGATGTATGAATTGATAAGAATCCAGTAAAATAAATAACCGTAAAAAATTTTGCTCTTCGGTAAATTGTTATAGGTAAATATCAAGGTTTTTGGTGGCGGTTCATTCAAAATACTTTTTCTTGGGTTCGAGTCGCGTTGGTGAATAATGTGAATTTTATGGTTTTATATTCGCACTCAAGTTTTGGATTGAGATAAGGGAGTTCATTATGGCCTTAGTAGTATTGTGTCTACATGGTATTGACAGCTTCGATTATTGTTATTTGTATTTTGGCATAGTGATGAAGCTTTGTTGGTTGCAAACCTCTTTTGTCTAAATAGTATTAGGTTGTCGAAGGTTTATCAGCCTGAGCAATGAATCAATCTTTCTGAATTATTATTAGACTGATGGTAGGGCTTTTCTCGCTTTACTTTTCAGATAAGATGTTGTTTAGCTTATTGTTTTCACGATGTCGTTAGTTGAGGGCCATTGATTTTTTGAGAGACCATGGTGATTTGTTGCGGACTTTTGAACGTTCAAACTGGCCTTTGTGACGGTCTGGGACATCCTTCGATCTAACTGACGACCCATTGTGAGATTATGATGGATCAATCGTGTGTTGATTCGCGACTTTTCATGACCCTTTCCAAATGCGGTAAGCTCCAATTCTCAATTCACTAGCGAAATTGCGTCCATATATGGATTATTCATTAAACGGAAAAAAGATTTACTTGAATCGTCCTAGTGATCGAGCAGTTGTAGTTCGAGTGGCTGCCCATATCCAGAGGAGAATCGACGAGGATGATTGGAGACCCTATAAGTCGAAAACTGATGCATTGCAAGCCTGGGTCAGGCTCGGTGGAATTCGATTAAAGGTCCTTGAGGCCTATGAATTGGTTTAAGACTGGGTGAGATTGAATCTCAGAATCTTCTGTTTTTTGTTTCATAGTTCTCTCACTGTGCCAGGTCATTCAATCTTTCATGATGAGGAAAAGAGGCTGAGCAATGGTATGCCCACGTTATGGATTGCCTATTTGCAGTCAGTCATGTTGCTTAGCGACTGCTGAGGTGTTTTCTTCGTACACCGTTTGTAAACCAGATTTTATGACCTTCTGTCCACTGGCTTCAAGATGGAGTGAGATGAACGTCGTGCAAAGGGATTGTGGTGATCAGGTCAAACAATCACCTCGAGAATTGTAAAGCGATTGGTCTGGCATATTTCTATCCGTATTGTCGTGATAGTTGTTTGTCTGTTCAAGTCAACATTTGATGCAAGTTGTCGAATGGATTCAGTTCGGTGTGTTATTGACGGCTGATGTGCCATCAGGCTTTTAACCCTGCAGCTCAGCCCTTCTATGGATAAGGAACGGTTGCTCATTATTTCTTTTTCATGACAGACCTTGATCTCGCCCCCCTGTCTGAGCCAGAACAATGGCATTGCGGATCTCCTATGAGCCCAAACTGGATTCAGGCTGCTGGTATTGGCAGTTTCCTCGTTGCCATCTCTGCCGTCTTTATTACAGGGATGGTGGTTACTGGCTAACAAAGGCGGGGCTCATCGTTGCGACGCAGACTTTGGTCTCGCAGGCAGATTTTTCTTCCGTGCTTTTGCTGTTGATAGCCCCCTACTCATGGCGCAGAACTGCTGCACTCTCTACAAATCTCTATTGGATTTCGATTTTTGCCTGAATTCAAAGGCGACTCCTTTCGATCGTTGAGATTGTCTTGCGTGAGTCATCAATGTGCATCCTTTGTTTTACAGTCCATTAGCGGAGGGGCTGGGTTCAATGGCATGGGAATACACGCAATTGCGTTTTGTTCCAAAAGGGAAGTCGTGGACGGGTGAGATTGAGGAACTATGGCTTGACGAAAACCAATTGATTTCACGACGGCACCCACAGCAGGATGTCACCTTAGTTGGGTTGATGAATGAGCTTGGGAATCAAGGCTGGGAGCTTGTGACTTATGCACAACCCTTCACTGGTTACCATGGAGGTTGTTATACCTTTAAACGAAAGATCTCATAACAATGAATGTAGTGATGAATTCAAATCTTCTTAAACGATAACTTGGGTTTTGATCGTTGATTGCCTTAAAGTTGATTTTTGGCTTCTCGAGTTTTGATTGTATTTTTGATTAAACTTCAATGATTATATTTTCTAAATGAGGTTAGATGGTTTTTTGAGTTGTTTTTTCGAGTTGCGTTTTGATTTTTTACTTATTGGATCATCTTGATAGGCCTCATTGCCCTGTAAATGTTTTTTTTCATACGTTTGCTTTGATCCCGAACAAATGACCTACCTCTCTCGGAGGGGTGTCTATTTCTTTGTAGGCCATGCCGAGCAAACTATGCGGCATGATTTTTGATTGACTTGGATTCTATATCTGACGATCGTTAACATTATAATTATATTTGAC
>WTGE01000118.1 GCA_011525445.1 Synechococcus sp. CO36386bin_37 | reverse complement strand
CACCCAAAGAACTAAAACTAAAACTTAGAACATAGAAGGCAAAGATCAACACCACGCTAATACCAAAACCTTGACTTCGACTCGTCCGATTATTCGGCTTGGCACCAAGACTGGCACCAACAAAACCAAAGACCAAACAAGCCATAGGGAAGGTAAATTTCTCCTGAATTCTTACTCTCAATCGTCGAGATTCCTTCCGATCTCCAGCCTCAACTAAAAGTTTCTCAGCCGCTACCGCTTCAGAAACAGTCATGTTGTTTGCATCTTTTGGAAGCTTGGCGATTCGCAATGGAGCACGACTTAATGGATAAAGATATCGATCGAAATCGGCTGAGGTTGTGCTTCCAGATGGAGTAAGCGTTAAAATTTTCCCATCTTTAAATTCCCACTTTGCCTGCTGTTCATTCCAATTAGCCTCATCAGCAACAAGCATTTGTGTAAATCCATATCGAGAAAAATCCAGTACAGTTACATCAATCATGGTACCGTCCTTGAATTGTCTTGAATAAAATAATTGAGTTAATTGCTTTTCCGAATCACCATCAGGTGTTTTAACCCTACCAAACCGAGAATACACAATATTATTTCCTTTCTCTGCTGCAATCGCTTTTCCTAAAGCCCGTTGCAATGTATATTCCGCTGAACGATTGGTTCGAGGAACTATCACATCGTTAAAGACAAAAGACAAGCAGGACATCACAAGAGCGAGAGCAATCGCAGGTGCAATCATTCGACTCGCGGTCACTCCTACACTTCGCAAAGCGGTGAGTTCACTGTTGGCAGAAAGACGGCTGTAAGCCAGCAAGGTGGCCATCAAAGTGGCCATTGGAAAAGAAATGACTAAAAAACTCGGCAACCGTAATAGCAGCACTTGAACGGCAACGGTCCAGGGAAGGTTTGATTCCACAATCATGCGGACCAGTTCAAACATCACCCCAACAGAGAGGGACACCACAGTGAATGCGGTGAGAGCAAACAGCAGAGGTCCAATCAGTTCACCAAGTAACCATCGATCGAGTAACGGAATGCGTTGTAAACCCTTGCGAACTAGACGTTGCACTGAGGACCAAACCTGACTGTTCAAAGCTGAAACCCCTCTCCCAGATAGTGACGACGAACGAGAGGATCATGGGCAACTTCCTCAGAACGCCCAGAAGCCAGAATGCTTCCATCCGTCAAGATGTAGGCGCGATCTGTAATCGCCAGGGTTTCTCTTACATTGTGATCGGTAATCAAGATACCCATTCCACGTTGGCGCAGCCCATGGATTAGATCCTGAAGATCGGCGACTGCCATTGGATCCACACCAGCAAAAGGCTCATCAAGCAGGAGATAACGGGGGCCCTCCAAACCAACAGCAAGAGCCCTTGCCACTTCACAACGTCTGCGCTCGCCTCCCGAAAGCTGGAATCCACAGCGATGCAGGAAAGGTTGCAAGTGAAAATCTTCAACGAGCTGATGCAATCTGTTTCTACGATCTTCTTTTGATAGGCCATTCTGCACAAGAACCAACTCAAGATTGTCTCGAACAGTCAGCTGTCGAAACACACTGGGTTCCTGGGGGAGATAGCCGATGCCTAAGCGAGCTCTCTGAGGCATCGACAACTCGCCAACAGGGTGACCATCCAAAAGGACCTGACCATGATCAGGACGCAACAAACCAATCACAAGATTGAAGCTGGTGGTCTTACCCGCACCATTTGGACCAAGCAAGCCAATCACTTCTCCCGGGTTCAGATTGAGAGAAAGGGATCGAACCAGAGTTCTGCCACCCAGAGTGAGTGACACATCATCAAGACTCAAACTCATGGTGTTAAGGGGGTTTGCGAGTCTGAACTTCGACGTAACAAAAGAGTGGACTGCACTTGTTGACCCGGTGATGGGTCAGCGGTAGCGCGCTCATCATCGAGATTGTAAGTAACCCTTTCAGCCCGGATGCTGTTGCCATCCTCCTGCACGACATCCACATCGCCGCTGAGCACCAGCATGGCTTCCTTGCTGAAGTACTGAGCCTGACGAGAGGTGGCAACCATCCCACGGGACGGATAGACAATACGAACATTCCCTAATGCAGTGACCACCCCGGTGATGTTGTCCGCGCTTTGCGTATCCGATTCAATGGTGATGAGACTGTCTTCTCCTGCAGCTGTCTGGGCACTGGCAGGAAGGATTAAGCCCGGCATCAACAGTGACGCAGCAGTGCAAACCATTGCAATTCTGTTTTTTGCAATCCGCATGTTTGCAAACCAATGAGTCATACCAAAAGGATGAGAATGATGGGAAAGCTGCAAACCGTTAGAAATAAAGCTTTGAGGTGCTAGCCAATGTACCGAGAACTTCAGGATTCAACACTCAATTCGGGAACGGGAAGTTGGTGGGGATCCGATTGCTGTTGCAAGGCCGCGAGCCTCCTCTGTGCCTGATGGCGCAATAAAGGAAGGTTAAGGCCTAAATCTCCCGATTCAGCAGCTGAAAGGCGGCCGACACCTTCACCCAACAACATGGTTGCTCCCCTGCAATTGCCCCGCTCTAAATGGAGGTGGGCAACAGCGATTTGCAGGATTCCCTGGAGTATCCGACGCTCTGGCCCAGTCGTTTCATGCCAAAGCTCTTCGAAGGCATCGTGAGCTTCATACCAGGCACGCTGATTGAACAGATCAACGGCCTGTCGAAAGCGAGGATCAGTTTGAAGGCTCAACGCTTGGCCATTTTCTTGGCAGGTAATTTACGCAAACGAATGGAATCTGGCGTGACCTCCAACATTTCATCAGGTCCTATGTATTCAAGGGCGCGTTCTAATGTCATCTGAATCGGTGATTGAAGTGTATCTAAAACATCAGCTCCTGCAGAGCGAATATTAGTAACTTGCTTGGCCTTGCAGATGTTGATTTCCATATCCTGCTGGCGTGTATTTTCTCCAATAATCATACCTTTATAAACCTTTGTACCTGGCGTGATGAAAAACTGACCTCGATCTTCCGCCCCTTTCAATGCATAAAATGTGGCCGTTCCTTCTTCAAATGCAATCAAAACCCCATTCCTTCTCGTATCAAAATCTCCGAGCATTGGTCGGTATTCAAAAAACGAATGGCTCATGATTCCCTCGCCCCGTGTGGAGCGAATGAATTCACCCCTAAAACCAATCAAGCCACGAGATGGAACCACAAATTCGAGCTGGGTTCGGTTGTCAGCTCCAGTTTCCATATTTTGCATTTCACCTTTTCGGGTGCCCAACTTTTCAATGCAGCTTCCAACAGCAGCTTCAGGTACGTCCATCACCAATGTTTCGACTGGCTCGCAGGGTGTGCCATCAATCGTGCGAAAAATGACTTGTGGTTGGGACACTTGAAATTCATAACCTTCACGACGCATTGTTTCAATCAAAATCCCCAGATGGAGCTCACCTCGTCCACTGACGGAAAAGCGGTCAGGCGAGTCTGTGTCTTCGACACGCAATGCGACATTCGTGAGCAACTCCCGTTGCAATCGATCACGAAGCTGCCGACTGGTTACGAATTTACCCTCTTTACCTGCAAACGGTGAATCGTTGACGACAAAGGTCATTTGCAAGGTGGGTTCATCCACCTTGATAAGGGGTAAGGCTTTGGGCTCATCTGGACAAGCGATGGTTTCACCAATATTGACGTCATCAAATCCAGCGACTGCAACAAGGTCGCCTGCTGAGGCTTCTGCAATATCAACGCGTTGAAGACCTTCGAACCCGAGTAGTTTGCTGATACGTCCCTTTTTAATGCTGCCATCATCTTTGATGAGTGCAGCGTTCTGGCCCTGTCGGATCACCCCATTGTGAACCCTTCCGATAATGATTCGCCCAAGGAAATCAGAATAATCAAGAGTGGTGATTTGAAGCTGAAGTGGCTTCTCAGGGTCACCTACCGGAGGTGGTACATGACGCAAAATCGCATCAAATAGAGGGCGCATATTATCGCTCTCAGTGCTCATATCTGACTTAGCAAATCCACCTAATCCACTACCGAAAAGATAGGGAAAATCGCACTGATCGTCATCTGCACCTAGCTCAAGAAAAAGATCCAGAACCTTATCGACTGCTGTTTCAGGTTCAACTCTTGCACGATCAATTTTATTCACAAACACAATCGGCCTCAACCCCTGTTCGAGGGCTTTTTTGAGAACGAAACGGGTTTGGGGCATGGGCCCCTCATTGGCGTCCACAATCAGCAGACAGCCATCCACCATGCCAAGAACTCGCTCGACCTCCCCACCAAAATCGGCGTGCCCAGGAGTATCAACAATATTAATTCTGGTGTCGTTGTAGGTAACGGCCGTGTTCTTGGACAGGATGGTGATTCCACGTTCTCTTTCTAAGTCGTTGGAGTCCAGCACACAGGTTGGAACCGCCTCGTTGTCGCGAAAGATTCCGGACTGGCTGAGCAGGGCGTCCACAAGAGTGGTTTTGCCGTGATCCACGTGGGCGATGATCGCAATATTGCGAATCGCCTTATTCGGGGCGCTCATGGGGTCCGTATTGTTCTAATGGAAACTTGGGAACGCCCGCAGGCGCAGCGGCGACATGCTATCTCAACGTGAGACTTGCAGAGCTTGATTTTCCGGTCCGACGCGCAAGCTACCCCGTGTGACACCCAAGCGATGCTCAATCTGCTCAGTTTTCCAGACGTCAGCAGGAAGTGATCGGCCTGCAAGTGCATCGCTGTAAAGCTGAATCCGTCTCACAGTCGCAGCAGCATCTTCATCGAGAAGATCCAGCCGAAAATGTCGAAGCCCAGCGTGTTTTAAAGGACCCAGAGCTTCGATACCGGTCTGAGGCTTGCCATTGAACAGCGTGTTGCGACAGCCAAGGTCGGCTTTCAATGGATGTTCAATGCCACTCCGATCACGCAACATCACGGTGTGCTGCTCACAAGGCCGACCACAGTCGGTGTGATCGTGACCATCCGACAGGAATGAGCAGAACAGGCAATGCTCCATATGGAACAGGGGCATGTGCTGATGCAGCACAACCTCAATCCGCTCAGAAGGAGAGGACTGAACGAAAGCAAGCAATTGGCGAAGATTGAGATCACAGCTGGCCGTGACCCGTTTCAGCTCCCAGGTCTCCAGGAACCAGAGCAAGCTGAATGGATTGGCGACATTCAACGTGAAGTCCCCTGAGCATGGGGCGTGATCAGAAAGCAACTCCAGTTGATCCGCGTTTCGGAGGAGATAACCGTCGGCTTTCGCTTTGATGAGAGGGTCCAACATCCAACGCTCATCGGGTCGTGTCATGCGAGGCCCTGCCAGCCAAATGCCCTCCGGCCAACAGCCACGCCCGATGGCAACAGCTTCCTTCAACTGTTTCGGATGCTCCAAATCTGCAATCACCGATGTGATCGATTCATCGCCAAACTCCTGAACAGCACGCAACTGCTCCAGGCTGCGAACCAGGACGACCAGCGATGGTGCATCAGCATTGGAGTCTGAGTGTTTGGAATTTGGCTCGCCCCAATGGCGTAAACGCTGAAGGATGGACCTAACAATGGGCTCTGGTTCCACTTGCCAAGAGTCAGAAGGCCTCTGGTCACGTTGCAGATCCGCCGTGAGTCCAGCATCGGCCATGCGCTGCAACAGCGAACGACGCATGCGGTTCAGCTCAGCAACGGGGAGGAATAAACCCTCCCCAAGATCAATTTCCAATTGGTCGAGGCGCCATCCGGTTCCTCCCAAACGACCGAGCTGTGCCAGCAATCGCTCACGGTTCAGACCATGATCTCGCGCTGGTTCCAAAACAGCATGGCTGCGCACGATGCAGCACTCTCCTTCGGGTAATTTGGGCTCACGAAGTTCGAGACAGAGGCGCTGGCCTAACGCGCCGCTGACATGGACGCTCAGGGCCCTGGCAAGTGGAGACTGCACTCGTTCTGACCGTCGCTGCCAAGTGGTCTGCCATTGCGGATCACTGGTCAGCCACAGCAATGCCCCTGATCGCAAACCCGTGAAGTCCATTCGCCCCGGCCCCAGGCGAAGGCGTACCAGTCCCTGCGACATGGGCTGCACTTCCATCACCCTTCCACCGATTTCGCGGGGAGGGTGCAGGGGGTCAGGGAGAGGCTCCGTTGCCTCCATCACCAAACCCTGACCGTTGCGAGGCCTCTCTTGGCAACGCAAAACCAACCACCCTTTCGGCTCCACCCGAACCAATTCACCGAGGACTGGACCGCGTTTCTTGCTCCAGCGTCCATGGACGAGCGTGCGGTGATTGATGCCTCGCAGCCAACCTGTGGACAACCCTCTGGAAAACCCAAGCTCAAGCTGGCGTTGGATGGCGACAGCATCACACTCCAATCCGTCCAGACTGCGGCGATAGGCGTCGGTGACGGACGCAACATAGGAGGGATCCTTGAGGCGGCCCTCGATCTTGAAACTGCTGATTCCCAGTTTCACAAGGTTTTCAAGGAGCGGCCATGCAGCCAAATCCTGAGGAGACAGTAAATACCTTTGATCCCCCAGATCGAGGGCTTCACCATCCACCACCAACTGATAGGGAAGCCTGCAAGCCTGAGCGCATTCGCCTCGATTGGCGCTGCGTTGGCCCAGGGACTCACTTGTGAGGCATTGGCCCGAATAGGCCACACACAATGCCCCATGGACGAACACCTCCAGGGGCATGGGCAGAGCGCGTTCGCGAAGTTGGTTCTGCAAGCGCTCAAGATCGCGAAGGCTTAGCTCCCTGGCGAGCACAACCCGCTCACATCCAGCAGCCGCGGCCTGGGCAACACCTGCCGCACTCGTAATCGACATCTGGGTGGAGGCATGCAACCCAAGAGCAGGAACAAGAGCTTTCGCTAACAGACAAAGTCCCAGATCCTGAACGATCAGGGCATCCACTCCCGCCTGATGAGCAGCTAGCAGCAGAGAGCAAGCCTGCTCCAGTTCATCGGTGAAGATGAGCACATTCACCGTGAGAAAGCCCTTCACTCCACGAGCGTGGAGCCAGTCCATGATGTCTTGAAGTTCAGTGAGACGGAAATTTTCAGCACGCAGTCGCGCATTGAACGCTTCAACCCCGAAATAAACGGCATCAGCACCGTTTGAGACAGCCGCCTTCAGGGCTTTCCAATCCCCGGCAGGAGAGAGCAATTCCGGGAATGATGATGTCGTCAACTCCCCTGCGCGAGTTGACGAGCAGGTTCAAATTGACGCAAGGCTTCCGCTGAACCTTCAAAACGCCAATGCCAGGGTTCGTAACTCACGCCCTGCGGGTTCTCTTCAGGAAACGACATGGTGAAGTGATAACTGGCTGCAAAGTCCTGAAGCCAGCGGAATGTCGGTGTTGTTTCAAAAGAAATCGAAAGATCGGTGTCGGGTCGGCTGCCATCTCCAAGATCAATGGCGTAACCGGTGCTGTGTTCGGAATATCCTGGAGGTGCGGACACCTTGGCCCGCTCTTCTGCAGTTTGATTCCTCTCTGATTTCACGTCGAAGAAAATACCCTCCTGCAAGGTGTGGGAGCGGTAACCACTGATCAGTCTCAGGTCAATGCCATCGGCAGCAGCAGCACGACGCATGGCATCAAGTGCCAGTGCAGCATCTTGATGCAGCTCAATTCCAGCCTCCACGAACACCAGTTGACTGGCGATGGCTTCGTCATAGGGGAAATGACCCAGCAACCGACCGTCCTGATCTGGAGGTGTCTCGATCCCTTTCACAACCTGGATGGGCCCTGAAGAGCGCCTTGCCAACAGACTGGGGACGAACCAAACGGCAGCCAAACTTCCCACTGCGACAAGAAGACAAGCCAACACAACCCCGAACCCAGAACCTCTTTTGCGAGGAACAGGCTTCGAGCGACGGGCCACAGGAATGTCATCCCGTGTGCTTCGGCGCATGGTGACGGGTCGTCCCAGTGGATTCATGCAGTGTTGTTTCAATCGTAAGGGGGGCCGCCAGACCCCAGTACCACTTCTTGAATCGCGTGTTTAGCTTGAATTGGATGATCCGGCGGAGTTTGCTGAAATGCTGAGAGTTGCCGTAGTCGGTGGTGGGCCGAGCGGATCCTGCGCTGCGGAAGTGCTTGCCAAGGCCGGTATTGAGACGTGGATTTTCGAGAGAAAGCTCGACAACGCCAAACCTTGCGGTGGGGCCATTCCCCTTTGCATGGTGGAAGAATTCAACCTTCCGGACTCGATCATCGATCACAAGGTGCGGAACATGAAGATGATTTCCCCCTCCAATCGAGAAGTGGATATCAAATTGGATCCGCTCGGTTACGACTCCAACGCCTATATCGGCATGTGTCGGCGCGAGGTCTTCGATTCCTTCCTCCGCAACAGAGCTGCCGACCTAGGGGCGACTCTCATCAATGGATTGGTGCAGAAAATTGATACCGGCGACAAACGCCAGGGTCCCTACACCATTCATTACGCCGATTACAGCTCAGGTGGACCAACGGGCGAAATGAAAAGCCTGAATGTTGACCTGATCATTGGCGCTGATGGAGCGAACTCCCGTGTCGCAAAAGCGATGGATGCGGGTGACTACAACGTGGCGATTGCCTTTCAAGAGCGCATCAAGTTGCCTTCCGAAGAGATGGCTTACTACGAGGATCTCGCAGAGATGTACGTCGGAACGGATGTCTCACCGGATTTCTATGCCTGGGTGTTCCCCAAATACGACCATGTCGCCGTGGGAACAGGCACCATGCAACAGAATCAATCCCTGATCAAGGGGCTTCAGAAGGGAATTCGTGAGCGAGCCCAGAAGCGCCTGTTCAAAGGTGAAGTCATCAAAGTGGAAGCCCATCCCATTCCCGAGCACCCCCGACCTCGCCGGGTGGTCGGCCGGATGGCGCTTGTGGGTGATGCCGCTGGCTATGTCACCAAAAGCTCAGGAGAAGGCATCTACTTCGCCGCAAAGAGCGGGCGCATGTGTGCAGAAGCGATCGTTGAAATTTCCAAGAACGGCACCCAAGTCCCAACCGAGCAAGAAATTAAGAAAACGTACCTCAAGCGCTGGGATCGCAAATACGGCGCTACCTATGCGGTGCTTGATATCTTGCAGCGAATTTTCTATCGCAACGACGCAGCCCGCGAGGCATTCGTGGAAATGTGTGATGACCACGATGTCCAGAAGCTGACGTTTGACAGCTATCTGTATAAGCGAGTGGTGATGATGAACCCCTGGCAGCAGGTGAAGCTCACGCTACGCACCT
>WTGE01000119.1 GCA_011525445.1 Synechococcus sp. CO36386bin_37 | reverse complement strand
GCACTTTGGAGAGCGTTTCGCTGCCCACCTTCTCTTCAACGGCGCCGTAGTAATCCCCGATGTTGAAGGCGTAGAAATCGAAGCTTTCCGTGGCATCAGCGCGCCACAGCCGCAGACGATCGCAGGTGTTAACGCGGTAGCCGAGGACTGGCACATCATGCGGCACGCCAATGGCGTGATCTGAGGGGATCCAGCGGGATCGGTAGCAGCCTTTGTCGTCGAGGTAGCTCTCGGTGCGACCACCAAAGCCAACGAAACAGGCTTGGTCCGGTTGTGGCAATTCCCAGGGCCAACCACCTTTCAGCCACTTGTCCGTTACCTCCACCTGCCATCCGTCTCGGATCAGCTGGTTGAAAATTCCAAATTCATAGCGAATGCCATAGCCCGTTGCAGGGATCTGCAAACTGGCCAGTGACTCCATGTAGCAAGCCGCCAAACGTCCCAGCCCGCCATTGCCCAGGCCAGGTTCTTCTTCCACCTCGATGATTTGCTGCAGGGATTCAATTCCAAACCGTTTCACGGCCTCCTCGGCTTCATCCTGAATTCCCAGGTTGAGCAGGTTGTTCGCCAGTTGTGGCCCGATCAGAAATTCTGCAGAGAGATAGGCCACCGTTTTCTGCGGCCGGGCCCTGATGGATTCGAGGCTGGCCAGATATCGGGTCATCAGCCGGTCGCGCACGGCGTAGCTGAGGGCCATGTACAGATCATGACGACTTGCGGAAGGCGCAAGTTTGCCCAGTGTGAAGAACAGATGCTCGGTCATGCCGTCGAAGACAGCATCAGCGTCCAATCCGGCCCGTTCAGGGTCGGCGTAGCAACCAGGAGTGGGTAGGCGAAGATCGAGTGGTTCGGAGCTGCTCATGGAGAGACGAAATATGCAATGTCGTTATGAGATCCCTTCAGTGTGGTGGTGATGAGCCAAGAAAGCTTGAATTCGTGCAGGAACTGTGACCAAGGCTTTTAATCAGTTTTTGTTTAAGAATTGGGCCTGAATTACTGATAAGTAGGCCTTTGAAAAGTGTCCTTCAACTTCAGGGCATCGCTGGAATGGATCTGACTTTTGTTGCCATCAGCAAGCACTGCTTCTGAATGCACTGCCAGTTAACCCATTTGCTCTTATGGTCCCGCTGAGAAATCATGTTGAATCTGATGCTCGCTGCTGCGATGCCGCCCCTTCTCATGCCAATGATGGCTGAATTGTCTGCCCACGATCTCGAAATGGCAGAGACCTTGATTGGGGTCGGTCGATTCATGCTGATTTTCGTGGCAGCGCGAATGCTGGCCGAAGTGCTGGTTCGCCTCCAGCTCCCCACCATTTTGGGTGAGTTGTTGGCTGGTGTTTTGATCGGCGCATCGGGTCTCCACCTCCTCGTTCCGCCTGAAACTCAAGTGGAGCTGAGCAATGGCTTCGTCACATTTTTGGGCTCGATCGGGAACGTGCCCGCTGAATCCGTTACGGAGCTCTACAACGAGACGTTTCCCTCTCTTCAGGCTGTTGCCCAGCTCGGTTTATTCGCCTTGTTGTTCCTGACTGGCCTTGAAAGTGAGCTCGATGAACTCATCGCTGTTGGAACCCAGGCCTTCACCGTTGCGGTGGCTGGTGTGGTTCTGCCTTTTGCCCTTGGCACATGGGGCCTGATGGCCATTTTTCATGTCGATGCCATCCCAGCGATCTTTGCTGGTGCTTCGATGACCGCTACCAGCATCGGCATCACGGCCAGTGTGTTCGGGGAACTCGGTTACTTGAAAACCCGCGAGGGACAGATCGTGATCGGAGCTGCTGTTCTTGACGACATCCTCGGCATTGTGATCCTGGCTGTGGTCGTGGCTCTTGCCTCTGGCGGAAGTCTGGAAATCGGTCCGATTCTCAAGCTGGTCGCTGCTGCTGCTGTGTTCGTTGTCGCGGCCATTGGCTTGAGTCGAACGGCGGCTCCAGCCTTTGATTGGCTGATCGAAAGGCTCAAGGCACCTGGTGAGGTGCTTGTTGCATCATTCGTGATCCTCGCTCTGAGTTGCTTCACCGCAACGGCGATCGGGCTTGAGGCCGCACTGGGTGCCTTCGCGGCAGGCCTGATCCTCAGCAGTTCTAAGCACAATCACGCCATTCAGCAGGCTGTTCTGCCGATTGTGACCCTGTTTGCCACCATCTTCTTTGTGCTGGTAGGTGCCGGCATGGATTTGTCGGTGATCAATCCTTCGGATCCTTCGAGCCGCACCGCCTTGATCATTGCTGCGTTCCTGTTTGTGATCGCGGTGATTGGCAAGGTTGCTGCCGGTTGGGCTTTTGTCAGCAAGGAACCCACCCGCCGTCTGGTGGTTGGGCTCGGAATGATGCCCCGCGGTGAAGTGGGTTTGATTTTCCTCGGCCTCGGCACCAGCGCCCAGCTGTTGTCTCCTTCATTGGAAGCAGCCATTCTGCTGATGGTGATCGGCACAACCTTTCTGGCACCTGTGTTGCTCAGATTGGTCTTGGGCGGAAGCAAGCCCGACGATGATGACAAGGTCGATGGCGAAGTCGCAGCTGATCCAGTTGGCTTGATCTAGCTCAAACGGTCTATGTGCCCCCGTCCTCCTGTCCTTGGACAACGACCAGGAACAAGCTCCAGCCGATGGTGATCAAAGCCAGGCTCGAAGCCCAGCCTGGTCCAAGCGCCCAGGCCAGCACAAGCTGTGTGATCACGCCGACGGCTAGGGCGAGCAGCAGACTGCTGATCACCAACGCGGCCTGACGCCAGGCAGGATCTAGGGGGCCGTCTTCCAGGCTGGCTTCCAACCGCTGTAACGGCCCGCTGAGAGGGAGATAAAGCGCAAGAGCCCAAAACAGGCTTCCGCTGAGGGTGCTGCCTTGTAGGAGGGGGCCCATTTCGAATGGATCCATGGATGGAGAGTCGCCGGGCGCTGCGGAGAACGGAACAGGATGACTAGCATCGCCGGCCATCGAGCCGAATGTGGTGGGACAGATCTGTTGGCAGTTTCAGAACCATCCGGTGCATGCGCTCTGCCAGATGCCTCAACAGCCCGAGGCTGCTGCCCAGGCTGAGACGCTTCCAGCCGTGCTGCTGGTGCATGGCTTTGGGGCATCAACGGACCATTGGCGTTACAACATTCCAGCGCTGGCGACTCGTTATGAGGTGCACGCACTCGATTTGCTTGGTTTTGGCCGTAGCGCCAAACCCTCAGGTCTTGGATACGGGGGAGCACTCTGGCGAGATCAATTGGTGGCCTATGTGAAGGAACGGATTGGTCGTCCCACTGTGATTGCGGGTAATTCCCTGGGTGGGTTTGCGGCCCTTGCTGCTGGTGCAGCCCTGAAAGAGCAGTCTGCAGGCGTGGTGCTGCTCAATGCGGCGGGTCCATTCAGTGATGAGCAACATCAGTCACCACGCGGCTGGGGTGCGATCGCGCGTCGCACCATCGGTTCTGCTCTGCTCAAAAGCCCGGTTTTGCAACGCTTGTTGTTTGAAAATTTGCGCAGGCCTGCCACGATCCGGCGCACACTGAATCAGGTGTACATCGACCGCAGCAATGTTGACGACGCTCTGGTGGAGTCGATTCGTCTTCCTTCTCTCGATCCAGGTGCCTTTGGGGTGTTTCGAACGGTGTTCGATATTCCCAGTGGGCAACCTCTTGATGAGCTGTTCGCCGAGCTGCAATCCCCTTTGTTTCTGCTCTGGGGGATTCGCGATCCCTGGATCAATGCACCGGGAAGGCGAGCCAGTTTTCAACGTCATGCTCCGGAGAACACCCATGAAGTGGTGTTGGAGGCTGGTCATTGCCCCCACGACGAAGTGCCCGACCAGGTGAACCAGGCTTTGCTGGATTGGATGGCTGCTTTACCAGGCTGACGACAGCAAGAAGGGCTTTCGGGTTCAATTCGATCTGTTTTCAGAATTTGATCCCAAGTGCAAACTGGGGTCGTTTGGGGTTCATGGCCATGACGTTGCGTCAGAAGTCGGCGCCCTATGTCCATTGGGAATATGTGCATCCCGACAGCGGGGATCGTTTACGTCTTGTGCCCGAACGGGGCGGCCTCGTGACCGAATGGTTATGCCAAGGCCGGGAGCTTTTGTATTTCGACCAGGCGCGTTTTGCCGATGCCAGCAAAAGCATTCGTGGTGGAATCCCGGTGTTGTTTCCGATTTGCGGCAATCTTCCCGGGGATCGACTTCCTTTGGCGCGTGGTGAGTTCAGTCTCAAGCAGCATGGCTTCGCCCGAGACTTGCCGTGGAAGCTGGAACTTTTGCAGGATCAGTCAGGCGTTTGTCTGTCGTTGACCGAGTCGGATGAAACCCTGTCGCACTATCCGTTCCGCTTTCGGGTGGACATGGAAGTGCGTCCGCTCCCAGGCGCCCTTGCGATCTCCACCACGATTGCCAATACCAGTGAAGGGGGAGAGTCGATGCCCTTCAGTTTCGGTCTCCATCCCTATTTCAAGGTGTCGGACCTTGGTCGTACCCGTCTCGAGGGCCTTGCACCCCGATGTCTCAATCATTTTGAGATGGCAGAGGCGGACACCAGCAGTCAATTGAGTCGGTTACCGGAGGGCGTGGACTTTCTGACCCAACCAGCTGGGCCGGTCACCTTGGTGGATGACGCGACTGGAACGCGCTTGTTGCTCCAGCATCAAGCCCCTATGGATCTCACAGTGATCTGGACCGAGCCTCCTCGCTCCATGGTTTGCCTCGAGCCCTGGACCGGACCGCGCCAGTCTTTGATCAGCGGAGATCGAAAGCTGGAACTCACCTCTGGTCAGAGTCTTCAGCTCAGTTGCCGCTATGTGGCGACCTGAGAGGTGTCGCCACGCCTGGAAGCCGTCCTCTGGAGAGCTGTTGTTTCGGGTCAAATTGAGCCTTCACCGCTTCGATGAGGGGACGGGATGGTGCGTCCAGCCAGGCTGGCAGGCATCCAGGCTGGACGAGCACAGTGAGTTGTCCCCCTAAGGCTGTGATGCGTCGCCTCAAGGCTTCGATTTGATAACTCGGAGCGGCAGGACCGCTCAGCTGCCAGCCATCACCGCTGCCAGCACCTGCACTGATTTGCCAGTGCCAATCCTTGAGGGTGGTGAATTCCCTTGTTTTCAAAAGTTGATGCAGTTGCACCGGTGGAAGGCAGAGGCGCAGCAGCCAGCATGGAGTTCCGCTTACTGAGACGCTGTCCGGAATCGGCTGGTCCCAGGGCAAGCGTTGGATGTTGAGGTGTTGCCGCGCAGCGCGTGACTCCAGTCGGTTGATCTGTTCTTCCACTGTGCTGTCGCTGATGCTGGCCACACCGAGAAGGATCCGTGCGCCTTGATTCGGCTGCAGCTCCCAGTTGATCCAGTCCGGTGTGAAGCTGCTACCAACAACCTCGGCTCGGAACGTTTCAAGTGGCCCGATGTCTCCATGGAGGGCGAGCTGACGGCGGAATTCACGAATCGGTTGGACCCGCAACGTGAGCTCTGTGATCAGAGCGAGACTTCCCCAGCTGCCACAAAGCAGACGCATGAGGTCGTAGCCCGCTACGTTTTTCACGACACGACCGCCGGCACGCGCTCGGACTCCATCGCTTCGGATCAAGCTGATGCCAATGATCTGATCGCGAACGCCGAAATAACGTTGACGTAATCCTCCCGATAGCCCCCGGGCGACAAGCCCGCCGACCGTGCCTGCGGATTGGATTGATGCTGCCGTGCTGCCCCAGGGCCAGTTGAGCGGGAGCCATTGCCGCTGTTCCGCTAGTACCACCTGCAGCTCTGCTATGGGCATGCCGGCTTCCACGGTGATCGTGAGGTCATCCACGGCGTGGTCCACGATTCTGTTGAGCTGGCAGATGCTGACGATTGGTCCGGAATCCTGGAGGGGAGGTCCCCAGTGCAGGCGACTACCCAAGCCGGAGGGGACCCAGGGCCGTCCATCGCTATGCAAGTCGGTGATGAGCTTGCCAAGCTCATCAAGAGAATCGGGTGCGAGCACCGCTGAGGAGGGCAACGCTTGTTCAGGCACGTGAGCGAAGAGGCCTCAGCACAACATCAGAGGATCGTCCCATGAAGATTGTCGTCATCGACGACGACCCCACCGGATCTCAGACGGTGCATAGCTGTTTGTTGCTGTTGTGTTGGGACGTTGAATCCCTGCGTCGGGGCTTGAGGCATCCCTCCTCTTTGATGTTCATTTTGGCCAACACACGTGCCCTCACACCCGAGGCCGCGGCCATCCGCAACCGCGAGATTGTCGATGCCCTGGTCAAGGCCATGGCAGCTGAGGGCATCCAGCACGATGAACTGCTGTTGGTGAGCCGTGGTGATTCCACCCTGCGAGGTCACGGTGTGCTGGAACCTCAAGTGCTCGCTCAGGCCTGGGGTGAGCACTTTGGCGATGTGGATGCCACCTTGCATGTGCCAGCGTTCCTGGAGGGAGGGCGCACCACCGTGAATGGGGTGCATCAGCTCCACGGCAAGCCGGTTCACACCACAGCGTTTGCCCGTGATCGGCTGTTTGGATACAGCACCAGTGATCTGGCGGAGTGGCTGGAGGAGAGGAGTTCTGGCCAGATCGCAGCAGATGCGGTGCTGAGAATTCCACTGGCATTGCTGGATCCCCGGCGATCGGCTGATCTCATTGCACGTCTCGAGGGTTTGGAAGCCAATCGACCTGTTGTGGTGGATGCGGTTCACCCAGGGCAGCTGCGGGCGCTGGGAGCGGCGATCCGTGCGCTGCAGGGCCGTAAGCATTTTTTGTTCCGCTCGGCTGCGAGCCTGCTCAATGGCCTCGTGGACTCCGGTCCATCGCCGCTCGGCCCCCAGCCCCTCGACGCCCACGGCCTTGTGGGCTTGCGCCGCCGTAATGCCATCGGTCAGCCACTTCCTGGGTTGGTGGTGGTGGGTTCCCACGTACCGTTGGCGGATCAGCAGTTGAAATCGCTGCTCGTAAACGAGCATTGCCTGGGGATTGAGCTACCCGTGGCTCGGATCGCCCGGGTGCTGGAAGGAGGATCACCAGATCTGCTCATGCCTGATCTCTTGAAGGAATGGCTGAAGCGGTTGGAGCAAGCGCTGGAAGCAGGGTTGACACCGGTTCTGTTTACGAGCCGCGGTGAACTTGGGTTTGGGGCCGGGGCGGCGGCGAAGGAGCGGCGCTTGCGCTTCGGGCTGGAACTGGCCGCTCTCATGGCCCGATTGGTGGCGGGAGTGGCTCCTCGGCTGGGCTATCTGATCAGCAAAGGAGGCATCACCACTGGCACGCTGTTGGTGGAAGGGCTTGGCCTCAAGGTGGTTCAGTTGGAGGGTCAGCTCATGCCAGGGTTGTCGCTTGTGAGGCCCATGGCGGCCGGGGATCAGGCGCAGGGTTGCAGTGATCAATTACCGGTGATCACCTTTCCTGGAAACCTCGGGGACTCCAATACGCTCACGCAGGCCTACCGATGGTTCGAAGACTGAGTCCCTTTGGTTTTCGTCGTTTCAATCTGAGAGGAAAGGTCCCACTCCGGCTGAGCGGGCCAGCAATTCCATGGGGTGCTGAACCTTGGGGCCATCGAAGCTGAGGTGACGCCTTAACTGCAGGCTGCAGCCAATGTTGGCGCTGGCCACAATCTCCGCTCCTGTGCTGCTTAAGTCGGCTGCCTTGAGTTGGCCGAGTTCCGCAGCTTCATTGGGTTGCACCAGGTTGTAGATCCCAGCACTTCCGCAGCAAACGCCTGCCTCTGTGGCCTCTTTGAGTTGGAGCTCGGGGATGGCTCGCAGCAAGGCCCTGGGCTGGGCTGCAATCCCCTGGCCGTGAATCATGTGGCAAGCATCGTGGTACACAACCTTGCAGGGAAGTGGGGTCAGGCTGTGCCGGAAAGCCTCTGAGAGCCCGCGACTGGCGAGGAATTCATGCACGTCCAACACCGGAGCGTTGAAGCTTTGGGTGCCATCGAGACCCTCGCCATAGGCCTTCATGGTGTGGCCGCACCCGGAGGCCGCCACCAGCACGGCATCCAAGTTCTCACCGGCAAAGCAATCCACCAAGAGATTGGCAAGTTCCTGGGTTTGTTCCAGCTGGCCCTGGTGATGGCTCACTGCACCGCAACAACCCTGATTGCCTGGAATGATCACTTCAAAACCGTTCGCTTGAAGAACGGCCACGGTGGCTTCGTTCACTCCAGGGTCAAAGCAGCGTTGCACGCAACCGAGCACCAGGCCCACCCGCCCGCGCTGCGTCCCATGGGCTGGATTGATGCGTGGGAATGCATCAACAAAGGCTTCCGCCGAAAGAGAAGGAAGCAGCGCCTCCATCGCTTTGAGTTGAGGGCCCAGCAGCTCAAGAAGGCCTGTCCGCCGGATCAGGGGCTGCAGGCCCGTTCCGGTATAGGCGCGCATGGGCTGCAGCAAGGCTCTCAACCGTTTCGGGTAAGGAAGCACCCAAAGCAGCAGCTTCCTGAAGTTGGTTTGCCAGCTGCTGCGCAATTCAGGTTGGTTGAGCTTGGGCCGCGTCGCTTCGATCAGCTGGTCGTAACGGACGCCGGAGGGGCAGGCGCTCACACAGGCAAAGCAACCCAGGCAACTGTCGAAATGGCTGGCCACCGTTGCATCCAGTTCCAGTTCGCCCGCTTCAATCGCCTTCAGCGTGTGGATACGACCGCGGGGAGAATCCATCTCCGTGCCCAGCACGCGGTAACTGGCACAGGTGGGTAAGCAGAATCCGCAGTGAACACAGGGATCGGTTGCATCGACAAAAGCCATCATCCGATTCTGACCTGCTTTGCTCCCTCCGGTGGCGTCATCAACCCATGGTTGCCAACAAAGCCATCAGCGATGTTGGCAAAGGAAACGCAACCGCAAGGGGTCGTTCCTGTGCGGATTAAAACCTCTTGATGATGGCGTCGGCAAAGCCACTGCAGCTCACGGGATCCACCTTCGGTTCCATCAATCGGGCGAGGTCGTAGGTCACCTGTTTGTCTTTGATGGCCGCGCTGAGGCCTTTTGTGATCAGATGGGCAGCTTCCTGCCATCCCAAGAATTCCAGCATCATCACGCCGCTCAGGATCACGGAGCCGGGGTTGATGCGATCCAAGCCGGCATGCTTGGGAGCGGTGCCGTGGGTGGCTTCGAAGATGGCAGCAGCTTCACCGATGTTGGCCCCTGGCGCCATTCCGAGACCCCCCACCATTGCAGCCGCGGCATCGGAAATGTAGTCGCCGTTGAGGTTGAGGGTGGCCAGGATGGAATATTCCTGAGGTCGGGTCTGGATCTGCTGGAAAATGCTGTCAGCGATGCGGTCATCCACCAGCACCA
>WTGE01000397.1 GCA_011525445.1 Synechococcus sp. CO36386bin_37 | reverse complement strand
GGCAGTGGGTGGCCAGCACCTTCAGCCACAAGCCTTACTTCTTCAACCGCGGCAATCTGGAGCGCTACAGCGACGGTCGTTACTGCGACGGCTGCCCCAGTGCAGCCCAATGCCCATTCGAGGGCAGCTACGAGCAGCTGGAAAACCAGCTTTTTGCCCCGATGCCGGCCATTCGGGCCGGCGGCAATGGCCACAGTCGGCGTGAAGGTCGGGGTCGAAGCGGTACCGGTGCTGCCCTGGCTCGCCCCAGGCGATAGGAGCCGACAACCCCCATGACGATGCAACGACCGATTCTCTGGGTGCACGAGGAAGCCCTTGGCCCCGCCAACCCAGCTCTGCGGGCCTGGCCCGATGCACCGGCGCTGTTCGTGTTCGACACGCTCTGGATCCAGGAGCAACGCATCAGCCGCAAGCGGCTTGGTTTTCTCTACGAAAACGCGCTTGAGCTGCCGCTCACCCTGCGCAAGGGCGATGTGGCCTCTGAGGTGCTGGCCTTCGCAAGACGACACCAGGCGGACGGCGTGGTGACCAGCTCTGCCGTGGATCCACGGTTGCAACGAATCGCCGATGCCATTGAAGCCGAGCTACCTCTGCAGGTCTTGGAACCCGATGCCTTCGTGGAGCTGCCACGGCCTCCGCGGCTGGGGCGCTTCAGCCGCTACTGGCGCGAAGCGGAGCCCATCGTCTGGGCGGCGTTCGGAAGCCCTTAGGTGTCCCGCCGTTTCAGTTGGTGTCCTCCCCCAGCAATGCCTTCTGTCTCTGAAGCTCCTCGTAGGGATCGGTGAGCAGATCCTCCTCCTCCAGAGCCGGCAACTGCAGAGGGGTCACGTCCGCCTCAGAGCGCGGGGGATCCACCCACTGCCAACGGGCATCGGGTGCGCGCTGCTTGCAGAGGGCTTCCAGCTCCTGCTGCAGAGATGAAACGACAGCATCCCGCGTCATGGCCTCGAAGAATTCCTGGCGGGTCGCCAATCCTGAGCTGAAGGGTGCTGAGCCACGACCGTTGAACAGCCGGGCGGGATCCGGGAGCCATCTCGGCCTGCAGATGGAAGGTTCCCGGGTGTCGGTCTCCAGAAGGATGTGCAGGCCGAAACCATCCGGCTGATTCACCACAGCCAGACCGTCGTGAGGCTCATTGCGCTGCAGCGGATAAATGGTCCACAGCTCTTGCTGATCCTTGGATCCGCACGCGAGCAAAGGCAGGCACAATCCCAGGCCCCATGCCGTCTGCCACCAATTTCGTCCCGGCATGACCCCACCTGAATGCCAGTGGTCGCCATCCTGATGGAGAGCACCTGTGCCTGCAGCGGAGCCATGGCCCTGACCCCCTCGACGATGCTGCCCCTGGGCACTGACCTGCCGGACTTCCAGCTACCCACGATCAGCGGGACATCCCTCAAGTGTTCAGATCTGGATCAGAAGCCGGTGCTGCTGATGGTGATCTGTTCTCACTGCCCTTTCGTCAAGCACATCGAACCGGAGTTGACGCGGCTGGACCAGGATTACCGGGGTCGGATCCAGCTTCTGGCTGTGAGCAGCAACAGCTTGATCACTCACCCGCAGGACGGAGCCGCGCAGCTCATGGACCAGGCGGAACGTCACAGCTGGAGCTTCCCTTACCTGATGGATCAGGACCAGACTCTGGCCCGCTCCCTGCGAGCCGCCTGCACGCCGGAGTTCTATCTGTTCGCTGGCAGCCATGAGAGCAGCCGCCAGACGCTGCAGTACAGGGGACAGCTGGATCGAAGCCGTCCCGGCAATGCCCAACCTCTTGATGGGAGCGACCTGCGGAATGCTCTCAACGCCGTTCTGAGCGGCGAACCGGTGAACCCCGATCAGATTCCATCGATCGGTTGCAATGTGAAGTGGCATCCCGGTCTGGAACCGGACTGGTTCGGCTGATCCAGGACCTGAGAGGCGGCCTAAGGTGAGCGCCATGCACGTGCCTCCCTTCAGCCTCAGCCAGCAGATCACCGATCTCGGCCCGAACCTCGAGCAGGCTGTTCTCAATGTGCTGCGCAGCGGTCAGTACATCGGCGGGCCACAGGTCAGCACGTTTGAGCAAGCTTTTGCCGACAATGTCGGCACGCGCCACGCCGTTGGCTGCAACAGCGGAACTGATGCGTTGATTCTGGCCTTGCGGGCCCTTGGAATCGGGCCTGGCGACGAGGTGATCACCTGCGCCTTCAGCTTTTTCGCCACAGCCGAAGCGATCAGTGCGGTCGGAGCCACTCCGGTCTTCGTGGATGTGGACCCCGAGACCTTCCTGATCGATCTGAATCAGATCGAAGCCGCCATCACTGGATCAACACGGGCGCTGATGCCAGTGCATCTGTTCGGTCGGCCGGTGGACATGAGCCGACTGATGGACATCGCTTCACGCCACGGCCTGCGGGTGATCGAGGATTGTGCCCAAGCCACCGGAGCAAGCTGGCAGGACCAGGCGGTGGGCAGTTTCGGCGACGTGGGCTGCTTCAGCTTCTTCCCCACCAAGAATCTCGGCGGCGCAGGCGATGGGGGTGCCGTCACCACCGATGACGACAGCCTTGCTCAGAGCATGCGTGAACTGGCCGTGCATGGAATGCCGCGCCGCTATCTGCACACCGCCCTGGGATACAACAGCCGGTTGGACGCCATCCAGGCTGCTGTACTCAACGTGAAGCTGCCCAAACTCAGCGACTGGATTGATCGGAGGCGGGAGATTGCCGAGCGGTACCGGGAGCTGCTGTCGGGTCTCCCAGGGATCACGCTTCCAACGGAAGAAGACGGGCACAGCTGGAATCAGTTCGTTGTGCGTGTCAGCAGTTGCCCAACCGGTCAGCCGACCTGCCAGGCCCAGTGCCGCCCGTCAGAAATCAGCAGTCGTCACGGCCTGCCGGAAAGCTGCTGCCGTGACTGGTTGAAACAGCGGCTGGAGGACGAAGGGATCAACACAATCGTGTATTACCCGATTCCGATTCATCGCCAGCCCGCCTACAGCCATCTGAATCTGGAGCCTGGATCGATGCCGGCGACAGAACGAACCTGCTCCGAGGTGCTCAGTCTGCCCATTTTCCCTGAACTGAGCGAGACGGAGCAGCGTCAGGTTGTGTCTGTTCTGGAGCAACTGACCCAACCCACGTGCGACGTGAACTTGCCGCGGATGGTTGCGTAGCCGCTGCATATCAACGTTGACAAACAATCAAGACCTGGCCTGATCACACCATTAGGATTCATTAATTGAAGCTGTTGTCGATGCAGGAACCCACCATCCTGAAATCGACCATTGACGATGATTTCATCGGAACGTTCGAGACCAATCACCCGGCCTTGCCGGCAGAAGAAATTTTCAATTACCTCACCATAAACGGCCTAATCTTAGAGCGCAGCCAGGGCCAGGAGGAGGCAAGAGATCAACAGGCACTCCTCAACCGAGTCGCTCCGCGATTCTTCAACGATCGCCTCATTGCACCTATCTACCAAGCCTATTCGAGGCTCTGCGAACTTGCTCTCGAACGCTATTTTGATCGATTTTCGATACTTAAAAACGGGCGTTATTTGCATCTCAACTGCAAGTTTCAACGCACAAAACCTGGCGAGGGGTACCACACATGGCATTTCGAAAACAACGGCGATGTGCCCTATCGCAAACTCGTCACCATGCTGTACCTCAACAACGTGAGAGAAGGAGGTGAAACCGAGTTCTTGTATCAAAAGCGGCGCATTCAGCCACAACAAGGGCGACTACTCATCTTCCCAGCGGGCTTTACCCATACCCACCGCGGAAATCCGCCCCTCAGCGGCGATAAATACATTCTGACCTCATGGGTTGAAGAATTCCCCTGAACCCGCCACGTCATGCAACGCAATGCGGTGATTAACACCATGCGACAGGCGATGGCGAAAGGGGACTGGACAACTGCCATCAACACCGCGCACCAATGGCGTTCCAACGGGGGTCGTGACTGGTGCATCAACCTCAACCTGGCGATCTGCCTCCAGAGGAATCGTCAGGGAAACCCTGAACAACTCAACCTCCTTGCTGCTGAAGCGCTGCAACAAAGTCAAGGCCATCCGATGGCGCGCTTGGGCTGCGCTGAGCTGGCCATCAGCATGGGGTTGCATGAACAGGCACTAACGCTGCTGGACTCCATGGCGGGAGCCATGGCTCAAGGTGTCAATCCATGGCCAGCGACGCAACTGCGGGTGAAGGCGTTGAGCGCGATTGGACGCAGTGAAGAGGCGCTACAAGAACTCGAGCATTGGCCAGTTCCAGAGCGAAAGCTGCACTGGAAAATGGCTGCTGCTGAACGTCTACTCCAGCTGAATGCTTGGCCAGAGGCGGAAAAGATCTATCGATCAATCCTGACCGTGTACCCCAACCAAGCGGAAGCTCGCCACAACCTCAGTCTGACTCTGCTGAGCCAACAGCGCTGGGAGGAAGGTTGGAAGGAATATGAATGGAGAACCAGCAATCCGCGCCACAGGGTTCCACAAAACCCACCAGTGCCAATCCCTCCACTTCATGAACTCAGTCAAACCACGATTGTCGTGATCGGCGAACAGGGCATTGGCGATCAGATCATGATGGCGCGTTACTTACCAACACTGCATCACGCCTGCCGCAAACTGATCGTCCAACCAGCACAACGGCTCAAGCGACTCCTGCGGCGCTCACTACCGGACGTTATCGAGCTCATTGATCCCGGCATGCCAGTGCTCCCTAAGGACGAGCCGTTCTTGATCGTCGGCTCTGGGAGCCTACCTTTGCTATGCTGGGAGGTTCTGGGACTCGGCCAATCAAAAAATTCATGGAGCCTGCAGGCTGACAAGGCACGAACGCAGCACTGGCGTCAACAACTGAAGACGATTGAACCCAAGCGGCGCAGCGTCGGCATCGGTTGGCTTGGTGGGGCCACCGGTGCGGAGCACCGTGAACGATCTATCTCGATCGATGACCTCACCGTGCTGAGCGGGCACGAGAAGCTACTCAGCGTAGATCTGCAGTACCTGCCAAAAGGTTGGGAATTCATGCGTCAAGAAAGGAGCGCCGGATGCAAACAGTTGTTGGAGAAACCCGGCGAAGACCTGGATGAAACCTTGGCATTAATCGCAGCACTCGACCATGTCGTTACCACCCGGCAGACCATCGCCCATCTCGCTGGTGCTCTTGGGAGACAGGCGACCGTTCTAGTGCCGCTCAGGAGGGAATGGCGATACACCGATCGAGAAGGATTCTGGAGCTGGTACCAGAGCATCTGCTGTGAAAAGCAGAGGGTTCGTGGTCAGTGGAGACGCGAATTGACCCACGTCCTCAACAAGAGCCTGATCGCATAATTCCCCAGGATGAGGACACTATTCACTAGCCTGAAACACCGAAAGGGGATCAAAACTGACCAGCAAATAAATCAGAACAATGACAGCAGGTGGGAGCAGTGGAAGTGCTTGCCCGAACAGCAACGGAAGCCAAGTGGCAATAAACACCAAAAAGCACATACCCCTAATCAACGAGCCCACTGCGATTTCCCGAATGACAGCAGACTGACGATAGTTTGAACATGTACGTGCAATGACAGCAATAAGAAAGAATGACAGGGCCACCAAAACGAATGCCGAAACGCCGTAGACTGGATGACTACCGACCCAGGCCTTGTAGAGATCCTGGTGCGTCGCCCCGTCACGAATAGCTTCGATCGCAAGGTCTGTCTTGCCGTCCAAAATAAGAATAATATTTCCCGCACCAAGACAGGTGACCGCCAAAATCAAAGCATTGCATATATTTTGGATCTGAAACTTTAGACCACCCAAACCAATCGCCGTGCGATGCATCAACCACAACTCATACAGCAATAAAAAGGTCGCTGCATAAGCGGTTACTTCGTAGGCAAGCATTAAAAACAAGGCATCACCCCTAAAGCTGGATACCGGCGCCTCTAACAAAGACTTGAACAACTCTGGCAGCTCAATCGCAATCAACGTCGCCGCAATAGCATAAATACCATCAATAATCCCCATCCAAGTTTCAGAACTAGAGCCATCTTGATGGTGGAAAGGATGCCTAAAAAACATGGGAAGACAAATTAAAGAGAAAGAGCAAGGAACTAGAAATGGTCAAGACAGACAGCAGCAAGAATCATGAAATCAAGGCAGAACTCCAGGCATTAGTAGCAAGCAGAGCCTCCAAAGCCAACAAAAAGCGCGGAACACAACAAAACTGCACAAAACGAAATCCAAATGTGACATGAAGCCGGACAGATCATTAGCCGTGAAAAGACAAGTGCCACATTTTCATCAACCAGCGTTCTTACCATGGGATCCCCATCAACTGGCAATGCTCGCCCGTACGAAGGGAACGGCCATTACTACGCCTTCACGAGCAAAGGAATCAAATGGTGGGATGCTCTGAGCGAAGCAAATGCTACAAAGCTCAATGGAACAAACGGATATCTGGCGACCATCACCTCCAGCGGCGAAAACAACTTCATTCGCGACAGAAGCAAAGCTGGTTCTGCAATCACCAATAGTGCCTTTATTGGTGGCACTGACGAAAACAGCCGCGGAACCTGGGAAGGGAGATGGATCTGGTATGGAACCTATGCCCCAGAGAATGGAACGGTCTACAGAGATGGAAGCACCAACTACGGCTACAGCAATTGGAATAGCGGAGAACCTAACAACAGCCACAACCAAGACTTTGCACAGTTTTATACTTCCGGCTACTGGGATGATGTCGATCCTGACAACGTCGGCGGCTACATCAGCGAATGGGGGCTTGGCGGAGCTGAGTATTACCTCAAGGTCAGCACAAGCAACGGCACGGAAGGTCAGTCCAATCCAAGCCTGACGATCACACCCGGTCGCGAAATTCGATCAGACTATAAAAACATCTACAACGGAACTCCCCTAATTGACATACCCTTAACGGTCACAAGCAATGACAGCAATTACTCAATCAACGTCACGGGAGGCGGAAGTTACTATTCAAACGGCAGACTCTATTTACTCAACGTCAGCAACGGCGGAACAGTCAAAGTTGAATTCGTCACCCATGACAACGACACGTGGCAGCCACTACGCGGATTCGACGTCAGCCTGGGGGCCGACGGAGGCGAAAACATCTATACATTTGGGAGTGATGCCAATACATCATCGAGCTGGGACGGTCAAGTTTGGTTGTTCGACAACGAGCCACAACTGAGCTTGGGCCAGGGCGCTTGGCAGACCATTGATACTTATTACACAAGCGACCAATCGATTCAAAGCGATTTGGTCATCTTTGATGAGGATGGAATCAATGAAAATGACACAACATTCGGCAACCTTGGGCTATACGACAACTTTGGGGTTCAGTGGATAACCTACGTCAGAATACCAAAAGATGGAAATTATACCTTCAAAGTTACAAGCGATGATGGAGCAAAGCTGAGCGTCAGAGAAAACAATTCTAGTGGAGACTTGTTAGGGAGCATTAGTTCCTGGAAAGATCAAGGAAGCACCACCCACTCCACAGGTGCTGTCAACGGACTCAAAGCAGGAGATGTGGTCTGGATTCAGCTGGATTATTACGAAAATAAGGGTGCAACTGCTGCCAAACTTCTCTGGAACAACGGTTCTGGCGATGAAATCGTTCCGGCTTCCGCGATGTTCCTCTCGCAGCAGCTAGCTAGTGGCCAACTCGCCAGTGCAAGCAGCAATCCAGGCACAGACCAACAAGAACCACAGTCCGGCAAGACCGATGAACCAGGGTTTCAGATTTTTTCCAATCAAAATAGTGGCGAGCTCAACATCAAACTGAGCAGCAGCAGCGAGACCAAGGCGACAACTGTTCCAGCGGAGACAGACACAGCGCAACGACAGTTTGACAGCACAAAGGCAGGAGATGACTACATTTTGCTGTCAGATAGTGGTAGCGTCGTTTTAGAAAACCTAGTCGATATCAACGGCTCTTATACCGGCAACTATGGCTGGACTCCAAATGCTGGAGGCCAGAACAATATCAAAAATTTATTTACATCAGCCCTTTCCGATCCCTACGCCGAAGCGACAGAGCATGTCACGCTAAGCCTAAAAGAATCGAGTGGATATGGAGTATTAAATGATGGTTTAACAGATTCGACCGTCAGCCAATCGCTGGACATCCTTGATAACCCTTTTGTCTTGTCTTTGGGTAGCGTTCAGAACACAACAGAAGGCGAACTAGGCTGGATCACAATCGACATCGGAGAAGGGAAAACAGCACCCGAATCAGGGATGCGTGTCTTGTATGAAATCAGCACAAATAGCACAGCCGAGGAAGGTGATGACTACCTTGCACCCAAAGCAACACTATCGACCACATCCTTCAATCCACAGAATTATATTTTCCTGGAGCCCAATGCCAGCTCAGGCAAAATTTATATCTCAGCCTTAGCGGACGCAATCCGCGAAAACGACGAAACGGTAACGATCAAGTTATTAACAGATGTCCAGACTACTGACGAAGGGTTCAGCTACCAAATGTACAACATTGGTAGTAATGATACTGCCACACTAACCATCAAAGACAGCGGTCTCTATAGCGAATCCGTGGTAATCACACCCAAGGGGCGCACTGGATTAAGCACAATTCGCTCCACGATCAATAGCGATGGGGTACAAACTGCGACTTTCGACCTGCATCTCAAAAGTGAACCGATCGCCAATGTATCGATCCAGCTAACACCCAGCAGTGGCTCTTTGTCCTCCAATACGATCACATTTACACCTGCAAACTGGTCAGAAGCGCAAACCATCTCTCTCACCGGTCAAAGCTCAGAGGAGATCACGACAGTCTCGGCCATCGCCTCATCGTCAGACAGCACATACGCCAACAAGGGAACCAATCAAACGATTGTTCCCTCGAGCTGGCCAGATGACTTGATCGTGACCTTGTGGGAAGGAGGAGAGAGCAATCCAATCCTTCCCAGCGTGGCAATCCAAGCCAGCCAAGGCAGCGAAGATTCCAACAGCCAACTTGGCTTTACATTCAGCCTGAGTTCAGCACTCTCGAATGACCTCACAATTACCTATGCCCTCACAGAAGGCAGCGGCTTTGAACTCATTGGAGACGATGCTGATGTCTTCCAAGCACCAACGCCTCAGTCTGACGGTCAATACATAATCAAAATTCCGGCTGGTCAAACATCTGCCAGCATCGCACTCGTACCAATTGACGACAATCTTGCCGAAGGAGACGAAACAATCACGGCGACCTTAACTCCCTCTGAAACCTACAGTATTGGGGGAGCAACAAGCAGTGCAACAGCGAGCCTGATCGACAATGATTTGGCTGATATTAAGTTTCTCGTTGCCACTGATCAAAACGTTAAAACAGA
>WTGE01000404.1 GCA_011525445.1 Synechococcus sp. CO36386bin_37 | reverse complement strand
ATTGAACAAACCTTCCAGGATCAAACACAAGCCTTAAAAGATGCTGGCTGTCAAACCTTTGGCTTCAAGCCAAAAAATCCCTGCAGCAATGAACGCTTCAGACGAGCCCTCAGGACAGGGAGTGATTACGGACAAATCAATCCCATTGCAGCAGCCTCCCTCGAAGTGATTGACGGTCTCAATTTGATTGGTGAGTGGAGTGGACGCAACTTGAACGCAGGATTAAGTTGGCGACCTTTTTATGATTTGGGACTGTTTATTACGCCGATGGTGGAGAGTATTGTACGCAATTGTGAATATCCAGGCTGCAAAGTTACTCCCATCGCTGGATTCCCTAATAAAGTTGCTTTACCGGACGTCGTTTTAACAGACAGGGTGCGACTAAGCCTGCAAGTTTCCTTCCAAGTCAAACTTTAAGTATGGTCATAGGGCCACCATCGATACTCCCCGCCTTAGCTTTTCATGAAGAAATGAGGACAACGCCGCAATATCCCTCGCGCACGAACAATGCAAACAATACCTGCTTCTCCAAAAAACATGGTCCACCTTCTCCCCCTTAACATTAATTACCAATTTGCAAGCTTAATCAAGATTCGAACCTTTTCAAGACAAGCCTTTTTTAACCTATGAAGATTGGCATCATTTGCTTTGCATGGGGAAAAGAAAATCGAGGAGGCCTCGAAACCCACGTTTCAGGCTTAGCAAGGCTCTTCAGTGATTTCGGCCATCAGGTTTTCATTCATTGTATCAATCAAGATATCAACAATAAAGATCAATATCATACGCGAAGCTGGAAAGAAGGGTCTTTTCGTGTCACGCAGATGAACTACAGTACGAGTGATACTCGCTGCCTATTCGATTTTCAGCGCGTTCCGCAGGCTGAAATCAGTTTAAAGAACTGGATTCATTGCCATCAACTGGATGTTATCGATTTTCACCATAATCTTTTCTACGGCGTCCGCGCGATTCGAAGCTGCAGCAAACATGTTCCAACTGTCGTCACATTGCACGATTACTGGTGTCTCGATCCCCAGAGCTCACTGTTCGGATCTGACCATTCCATCATTAATCCTGATGATCACCTCAAGTGGGAACAAAATTCATTAAGGGCCTCAGATCGCACATTGAAAAGTCTTGAATCTGCAGAATATTACCGCCCTCTTCACACGGATATTAATTCCGGCCGTTCCAATATCAGCCTCAAGGCTGCGTGGATCCGCTACAGCAATCAAATGCTGGCCTATGCCAGCACCATCGTCTCTCCTTCTATTGAAGCAGCAACCGTTCATCACCAACACGGCATCACACACAACATCAGCGTCATTGAGAATGGATTGAATCTTGCCTATCAGCGTGGACAACTTGCAAGTGAAATCGAGTCCAAAGCAGACGCCACACCCATCAGCCAACGCATTCGTATGGGAATGCTCGGCAGTGTTGCACCTCATAAGGGCCAACTCAAATTCTGTGAAATACTTTTAGAAGAAAACCTGCAAGAGTGGTTCAAAATTGAAATTCACGGGCCGATTCCGGACAACTATCAAGGCGATCAATCCAGTCAAATCGGGATTCGACAACTCGCTGATCATCATCCCGAATTCTTGACACTGAAAGGTTCCTACAACAAAGAATCCCTACCATCGATCTTTTCATCGCTTGATGTTGTTGCGATGCCTTCTGTTTGGCATGAAGTTTATGGTTTTGTCGCAAGAGAAGCTCTTGCTTATGGTCTCCCAGTGATCGTTACAGATGCAGGTGGCCTGTCAGGATTGAGTGGCCATGAAGGTGTCTTCACCCTGCCCATGGCAGATACAGCCAATTGGGGCCGTTATATCAGACAAGGACTGGAAGAAGGTCCTTTCTTCCGATGGACATACGAACGAAGACAAGGTCTTCCCGTAGCTTCGGATTTCATTCCAAGCAATCGAGACTGTGCCAGGAAGCTTGAAACGCTCTATCAACGTCTCGTTTCACGTCATGGCAATGCAGCTGAATGAATCACATAGATCAATCAAATCAAACTTTTGATCATCGATGTCCTCTGGTCGATGAAGCAAACACGATGGAACGCTGTCACGCAGCTCAGCAGCGGCATGCCCCAACAGCCCCAAGAAAAGCCTTGATATCCACGGTAATTCTCAACAACTGACAATGCAATGTCTTTCCTTCGGCATGAATGCTTTTGTTGTACACCTGTACACCGTCACAACCGCCCTCAATGCAGGACGTCCAGATGTTGAAATACTGGAATGAATCGTCAGTCATTTCTTGGCTCAGGCCAACTTCACAAGACGTGGCATCATCCTTGCCGGAGGAAGTGGCACTCGCCTCCACCCCATCACGCAGGCGGTCAGCAAACAGTTGCTTCCCGTCTATGACAAACCGATGATTTACTACCCGCTTAGCACCCTGATGCTGGCGGGCATCCGTGATGTTCTGATCATCACCACGCCCCACGACGCAGCCTCCTTTGAAAGGCTCCTGGGAGATGGATCCCAATGGGGGATGACGTTTCAATATGCTGCGCAACCCAATCCGGACGGGCTTGCTCAGGCTTTCCTGATCGGCGCTGGGTTTCTCGCCGGTGGTCCTGCCGCCTTGGTGCTGGGAGACAACCTGTTCCATGGGCACGATTTAGTCCCCCAACTCATGAACAGCCACAAGCGTCAGCACGGAGCCACGGTGTTTGCTTATCCCGTGAGCGATCCTGAGCGCTATGGCGTCGCCGAATTCGATGCCAACGGAAAGGTGCTCAGCCTGGAGGAAAAGCCCAGTCACCCCAGAAGTCGTTATGCGTTGACTGGCCTGTATTTCTACGACGACTCTGTGGTGGAGCGAGCCCGCCAGGTGAAGCCATCCGCGCGCGGAGAGTTGGAGATTACCGATCTCAACACGATGTATCTCAATGAAGGACTCCTGCAGGTTGAACTGATGGGACGAGGAATGGCATGGCTCGACACCGGAACCTGCGATTCACTCCATGAAGCCTGCAGCTACATCCGTACCTTGGAACATCGCCAGGGACTCAAGGTGGGCTGCCCAGAGGAAGTGGCCTGGCGTCAGGGATGGATTGATGATGATCAGCTCGAGCAACTCGCGCAGCCCTTGAACAAAAGTGGTTACGGGGCTTACCTCCTGCAAGTGCTTCAAGAAACAGTCAGCGATCACATTTCACTGCAGCGCTCACTGGACGTCGGCCATGCAGGTTGAACACCTGAACAGCACACAAGGCCTCACGATCGATGGCCCTTTATTGATCACCCCCCGCGCTTTTGGGGACAACCGCGGTTGGTTCTTTGAAAGCTGGAACCAGAAACAATTCAACGCAGCTGTCGGTGACATGGTGGTCTTCTCCCAGGACAATCACTCCCGCTCCATCCGCGGCGTTCTCAGGGGGTTGCATTACCAGCTGGAATCAGAACCCCAGGCCAAGCTGGTACGGGCCAGCCTTGGCACCATCTTTGATGTTGCCGTGGACCTTCGTCGCAGCTCCCCCAGCCTGGGACAATGGGTGGGCGCCGTTCTCAGCGCTGAGAACAAGCAGCAACTCTGGATACCGGAAGGGTTCGCCCACGGCTTCCTCACCCTCAGCCCCGTAGCCGAGGTGCAATACAAGGCGCGAGGCTTCTGGAACCGACACTGCGAACGAGCCATTCGCTGGAATGATCCTGAACTGGCCATCGCGTGGCCTCTTGATCAACTGGAAGGGACAGCCATCCACTTGTCCGATAAGGATGCTGCCTCGCCCACCTTCTCCGAGGCACTGAACTGCGGAGACGTGTTTCGATGAGAGTCTTGCTCACAGGCGCCGCTGGCCAGCTGGGGAAGGCTTTGCTGCGTTCCAAGCCAGAAGGCGTTGAACTGATCAGCACCAGCCGCAACGGAGGTCCAGGCCTTGAACCCCTGGACCTCGCCAACGCCAATGCCTGCCAAGCCGCCGTGAAACAACACCAACCTCAGTGGGTGCTCAACGCCGGGGCTTACACAGCAGTCGACAAGGCTGAATCGGAACCGGAGCTCGCCAATGCAGTAAATGCCAAGGCACCCGAAGCCTTCGCTCATGCTTTGAACGATCAGGGCGGAAGGCTGCTGCAACTCAGTACCGACTTTGTTTTCAACGGCCGCCAGGGAGTTCCCTACACGGTGGATCAAGCTCGCGATCCCCTCGGGGTGTATGGCTACACCAAGGCCAAGGGAGAGGAGGCCGTGGAGGCCCTGTTGGGCAGCAACGGGAACGGATTCGTCCTGCGCACCAGTTGGGTGATCGGCCCGGTAGGCCACAATTTTGCACTCACCATGCTGCGCTTGCATCGGGAGCGCGAACACCTGCGCGTGGTGGCCGATCAAGTGGGCTGTCCCAGCAGCACCTTGAATCTGGCAACCGCCTGCTGGAAAGCGATTCAAATCAGCTCCGACGAAAGACAGCTCCTTCCGGCCGTACTGCACTGGAGTGATGCTGGAGCCGCCAGTTGGTTCGATGTGGCGGTCGCCGTAGGCGAACTTGGCCTCGAATTGGGCTTGCTGAAGCGAGCCGCTCAGGTGAGACCGATTTCAACCAGCGACTACCCAACACCCGCTATCCGACCCGCCTACTCCCTGCTCGACTGCAACGGAACCCGCGCAGAACTCAACCTCGAGGGCCAGCAGTGGCGTCAAGCCTTGCGGAAGGCGCTTCAAGCCATACCTCATTAACGCCGTTTCAAATTTTTTAACTGTTGCCGTCCCATGTCCATATCCATGCCCACAGCCGCTGAACTGCTCGGATCCCGCAGGCGCGTGTTGGTCACCGGTGGTGCAGGCTTCATCGGCGGGGCCGTGGTAAGGCGCTTACTACGAGAAAGCACGGCAACCGTGTTCAATCTCGACAAAATGGGATACGCCAGTGATCTCCGCTCGATCGAAGAGGTCTTGAGCGAACTGAAGGATGGTTCAACGCATCGCCATGTTCTGCAGAAGGTTGATCTCGCCGACGCTGATGCGGTGAACCAAGCGGTGAGACAAGCCGATCCTGATCTCGTGATGCATCTGGCAGCCGAAAGCCATGTGGACCGTTCCATCTCAGGTCCCGGAGTCTTCATCGACAGCAACGTGACGGGTACCTACAACCTGCTGCAGGCCGTTCGCCTGCACTACGACAGCCTGAGCGAACAACGTCAGCAGCTGTTTCGCTTCCACCACATCAGCACCGACGAAGTGTTCGGCTCGCTCGGACCGGAAGGCCGATTTTCTGAGAGCAGCCCTTACGATCCACGCAGCCCCTACTCAGCCAGCAAAGCAGCCAGTGATCATTTAGTGAGTGCATGGCACCACACCTTCGGTTTGCCCGTGGTGCTGACTAATTGCAGCAATAACTACGGCCCCTGGCAGTTTCCCGAAAAACTGATCCCCGTGGTGATCCTCAAGGCTGCAGCAGGGGATCCCATTCCGCTGTATGGAGATGGCCTCAACGTGCGCGACTGGCTTTACGTGGAAGATCACGTGGATGCACTGCTCCTTGCAGCATGCAGGGGGCGGAAAGGCCAGAGCTATTGCGTGGGGGGCCATGGTGAACGCACGAACAGGGAGATGGTGGAGGCCATCTGCGCGCAGATGGATCTTGAAATCCCAAGGGAATCGCCCCACTCCGAACTGATCACCAGAGTGACGGATCGACCCGGCCATGATCGCCGCTATGCAATTGATCCAACAAAAATCAGAACTGAGCTGGGGTGGGAACCACGCCACCAACTGCAGACCGGACTCGCAACAACAGTGAAGTGGTATTTAAAGCAATAACGTTGATTTAGACAAATCTGCAAAGAAGTGGGATACGAAGGAGAGCCATTGATTGACCTAAACAGACCCAAAGACCGTTAAACACAAGTTATCAGCAGCAGAGCGTCCAACAAACAATAAACTTGGAATAACTTGTACCTACAGCATCAAACACCGTACACACTCAAAGCTTCTGCAATAGACACTGCCCAAAGAAAACAAGCACTTGATGCAAAACCGTCTCACACGATAAGAGATGAAACAACAAAGCCCACGAGGGATCTAGATCCATGCAATCGCCAAGACTTAGACATTAACAAATCCTGAGCTTAAATCCTTACTTGAAAACTTCAGACATTAACAATACGCAGAACAGATATTTTGTTTTCTTTTAAAAACCATAAACGCAATGCTTAGTTCACGAGCTCAAAAGTCTCGTCGCCGCAAAAACCTACAGCTCGTGGACGCAGGAGATTAACACAAAGTGGTGCAAACATATCGGTAGCAATCATCGTCTACTCGACAGACGCCTCTACAAAGGCTTCCATACTTGAGTATAATATATTCACGAGATCTGTGTTCAATTCCATTCCTAGAAGAGTAAATACAAGAAATTTCTCAAATGATCTAATCATGGTAATTAAAAAGCGATGAGCAAAAAGTCGCTACATGAATCCTCCTCAGAAAGAGGATGGGTCTGATGGCGTAAAACTATGAACATAAAAATCTGGCCAACAAGGATCACAAAAGAACTTAAGGCTCCCCACGAATACATTGATCCATATGAAATAAACCTAAAAATCGACTTAGGGGTAAACTAATCAGAGGACTGGGATTGCCTAAAATAAAATAATGCAAACATTAAGTGAATTAATTACACAAACCAAATAGCAGCATTAATATTTTTGATCGAAAAATAACAACACAGTACATGCAACAACTAATTATTCCATAGAACCTGAATCGTCGTTGCCTTGTTTCGCTGAGCGTCGGCGAAGCAGGCCAACCTTGCGTTCGGGTGACCCAGGATTATCTCCCTCAGCATCCTTTGCAGAAATAGTGCGGGGTACTAGTGCATAGCCCGGAAAAGAAATTCTTTCTCCACTATCTATAGCCTCTCCCATCTTATCCAATAGTGCTATTGCAACTTTTCTAACCTTTCCAGCTGGAACTTTTTCTGATTCAGAAATAGAAGAAATAATTTCCTTTAAGTTCAAATCAACCTCCTCGAGGCAAAGAAAATAACGATTGCCACTGAACGTGACCGTCGTCTATATAGTACCAATCCTTTACAAAATGTCAACTGACTGACGATTGCATTCATTCTAGTCGCGTTGTCCTGGTCCTAAGCCCGGAGAAAATAGAAGCTTGGGCAACTGCATAATGGCTAAGATCGACAATGTCGTTTTGGTTAAAGCAAGACTCCAAAAGCGAGGGTTATCTTGCCTAAAAGGCTTTATCCTTGCTGAGCATTGTACTAGTTCTATCAAATGGAGCTTGCCCAATCAAAACAACGTGTGTTATGCGGTCAGGGCTGAAAATATTCAGGATATAATTTAATGCAATTGTCTCAAAGATGAGGTTTTTGGGAGATTGGCTGCTTCAAACACGACCGCGCGAGGAGCTAGAGCCCCGAGCCATCACAAGCAACATAATAAGGTCAAACAATGCATTTAAGCATAGTCACAAGGTCAAGCGCTAATTAATAAATAAAGAAACCAAGACCAACAATGCCACACATATTTTCCAATCATGCAGTTCAAAAACCAATAGATGCCATATAATACCAACAAGAATCCCTATAAATAACGTGTCAAGGCTAATTTTACACATTGGGGCAGCAAAGACCGGCACAACTTCAATTCAAAAATCCCTCAAAATGAATCATAATATGCTACGCAAATTTAATGTTATTGTACCAAAAACACTTAGCGTAGAGTCCCAACGTGGTAATCACAGATGGTTGGCGGAAATCTGCAAAGGAGCGAATCGTTCAAATGATTTTTTGCGTAGGTTAGGCCTTAATACACAGTCATCACGTGAAAAGAAATTTCAAGAACTGACGGCAAGATTTATCGAGGAATGCAGAGATGCTGATTCAAAGAGTCAATATATTGTGATGTCATCCGAGCACCTTAGTATGATTAGAACAGACGAGAGACTTCAGTACACACGTAATTTACTGACTAAAATTTTTGATCATATAACAATCATATACTACATGAGAGATCCTATAAAATCCGCAATATCAATGCTTTCAACTCAAATTAAATCAGGCGAATCTCCTGATTTCCTAAAAAAGCCAAAACAGTTTAAAGGCGGTGATCATTGGGCCTGTATAAATGGTTACAGGAAGTACTTTAGAGACTCAACGTTCATTATAAGAAGGTTTGAACGTAATCACCTACAGAAAGGTGATGTAGTCACTGACTTTTATGATCAATGCCTCCCACAGATAAGAACAGATTCTCTAAAAATCTCGGAAGTAGAGAATAAGACGCTATCACTGACTGGCATGAAGCTTTTGACAAAGCTGAACAAAGAACTTCCCAGATACAGTAATAATCGATACGTTCGCCAGCGAGAACGTTTTACAAAGTTTGTAATGAACACAACAGCTGATGGATCTTTATATTTACCTTGCATGGAAGAGTATCAGGCATATGAAGACTACTTCAAAGAATCCTGTGAAAAAATTAGATTAGAATATTATCCGGAAGAAGCAAAACTGTTCAGCCAGCAAACTAAATTTTCAGACAAGAAAATTGACCTCTCCGATTTCGATCTCAATGAAAAAACAAATCAGCAAATGTTCTTTTCTGTTTTAAGAAGTTATATAGAGTACATGGAGAATATAGAAGCCAGCGCTAGTTCTTTGTACTAGAGATATGGATTCTTTCAAAATACACACAATGGCGCCAACAAGAAGGGTAAAATAATAACCTACTAAACAGTGCATATAACGTTCAGACAAAATAAAAGACTGTTGCAAACTCAAGGAAAACAAGAAATCTTAATATTTTAAAGATAAACAGATTTTATGCAATTCAAAATTGTATTTACGAAAGCTTGGAAGTTCAACCAGCCATAGATATGCTCTTAAGCACTTAAAATATTAATGAGTGTTGTCAAATGAGATTCAGAGAAAGTCAAATTTAAACTACTATCGTCTAGAAGATATTCTTGGCATTCACTGAGTTTGGGTACATGATATCTGCAGGATTCAGGGAGCAAAAGGTTTAATTCATTAGCAATAACATTTGATTCCTCAATTAAAGAAATCAGCTCACTCTCATTAAGTATTTTGTAATTAGGATTAAAATCAGGAAACTGATTACTCATCGTATCAACAAATCGACGAGCTTGCGCGTGCATCCTTTTTGCACGCAATAAATCTAAAATGAATTGTTCCTCATTAGTCATAGAGCGATTAACCAAGGATTTGATTGGTTTAACAAATAATGATTGGTCAACAGCAAGTATCTGACAAAAATGAAATAGCAAATCAGACTTACACCTGCTATAGTTAATGATTTTCAAAGTACAGGTCGAATCATGAAATATTTTTAATATTTTTTTGACAGTTTTAAGTACCCTGTAATT
>WTGE01000266.1 GCA_011525445.1 Synechococcus sp. CO36386bin_37 | reverse complement strand
CCATGTCTCCAGAAACACCCCTCGTAGTGCATGGCCTGTCCAGGCTGGTAGCCGAGCCGGAGTTCCGCAGCTCAACAGAGCTGCGGCCACTGCTGGAGCTCATCGATGACCAGCCGGGTGCCGTGGTGAGCGCCACGGATCATCCGGGCGTCTGGATCGGCGAAGAGCATCCAGAGAAGGCCCTGCAGGCCTGTTCTGTGGTGCAGGCCCCTTACCGCTGCGGTCAGGAAGGGGTGGGACAGGTGGCGTTAGTGGGGCCAATGCGAATGGCCTATGCCACAGCCCACGCGGCTGTGCAGCGGGTCGCCCGCCACCTAGACCTGCTGCTGTCTTGACCGACATCGAATTAAACAGACATGTTTCAAGGAACCCAACCAGATACGACGAAGCAGCGTTTCTGGAATAAGAAAGCTGCGTGAGGGTGTTCACTCTTTGATGACGTTCATAGCGCTTGTCAGATCTTGCAGGCCCAGGCAGTGGATCAAAAATCTACTTGTGTTTGCAGCACCGCTCTTTAGCTTTCGTTTCGACTCAGATATTTGGCTTCCCGCTTGTGGAGCCCTGGTGGCGTTCTGCATGGTTTCAAGTGCCGTTTACCTGCTGAACGACAGCCTTGACATCGAGGCCGATCGCCAGCATCACCGCAAGCGCTATCGCCCGATTGCAGCAGGGCTGGTGTCTGTGACCATGGCACTGGCTGCATCAGCACTGTTGGCCGTCAGCAGTCTGACGCTTGCAGGAGCAATAACAGCACCGCTGGCGGTGGTGACCTTGGCGTACGCGCTGGTTCAGGTGGGCTATTGCCTGCGCCTCAAACGCGAACCGTTGTTGGATCTGTGCTGCATCGGCTCCGGGTTCCTATTGCGAGCCATAGCCGGCGGTGTTGCCGCAGGAATTGCCCTATCTCCCTGGTTCCTCTTGACGGTTGGGCTGCTGGCGATGTTCCTGGCGGTGGAGAAACGTAAGGCCGAATTACAAATCGACCTGGATCGTGGGGTGGTGACTCGCCAAGTCCTGACTCGCTACTCGCTCCCCTTGTTACTACGGTTTGAAAGCTTGTTATCAACAAGTGCATTTATCAGCTATTCCATTTGGGCCGCAGGGCCAGCTTTGGACACAAGGGGCGCATCATCGAGCTGGATGCTCCTGAGCGTGCCTTTTGTTCTGATAGGAATCTTTCGTTATCAATTGATAAGTGATCCAGAGGAGGTCAGCCGCCGTCTTTTCGCACCAATCGAGAAAACCTGTGAGCAACCGGAACAGATCCTGCTGAGGGACCGAGGCATACAAATCATTCTGATGAGCTGGCTGTTCACCGTCGCGGTCGTGGGCTTCAGCAATCATGCGGGTCTGCTTCCCGCAGGGGGACTGTTTGGATAAGAGATCTGGTCTTGGGGCGACAGGCCTGGGGAAGTCTGAATCTGATCGCTCTGCTGCAAAGCAACCATGCCGATTGGATCCTTGTGCGTGGTCGATCAAAAACCGCAAACCGTTGCTTTTGAGCACTTCCCCGCAGTCATGTCTTCCCCAGACCTCTCCAACATTGAAGGCCAGCTTCGTGCAGCAACGATCAGGCTGTGCGATGCCTCTGTCATGCTCCACGCCGGTAACGGCAGCACCACTGGCTGTTGATGCAAACTCATCAATTGACCGGGGATCTTTTCGGTCATCCCTGCACCACTGGAGGAAGCACTGAGGCTCAGCTATCAGACCCCTTGCCACAGCCGGATGGAGATGCCGTTGCAGTGACTCACCTCAATCACCAAAAGTCTCGAATAGCAGTCATTGGTGGCGGCCCGATGGGGCTGGCAGTGGCCTATGAGCTCACACGGTTGGGGCAAAGGCCGGTCTTGCTCGAGGCTGATGATCGCCTCGGCGGCATGGCGGCCTGCTTTGAGTTCGCCGGAATGCAACTGGAGCGCTATTACCACTTTCATTGTCTCAGCGACACGGCACTGTTCCAAGTGCTCCGAGAGCTGGGCCTGGAAGATCAGCTTCATTGGCGCAACACCAAGATGGGCTTCTACCTGGATGGGCACCTCTATCCCTGGGGATCCGTGGGGGCGGTTCTGGGCTTTTGGCGGCTTCCTTGGCTCATCCGGTTTCGCTACCTGCTGCACGCGGCCCGCTGCCTCACGATCCGGAACTGGAGTCGCCTCGATCGGATAACCGCCACCCAATGGTTGCGCAGCTGGTTAGGAGAACAGGGTTATCAGGTGCTCTGGCACAAGCTATTCGCCTACAAGTTCTTCCACTACAGCGATCAGATCTCAGCTGCCTGGATCTGGAGCCGGGTCCGCCGTCTGGGGCAGTCGCGCCGCAGGCTGAAGGAAACCCTCGGTTTTTTGGACGGAGGCTCCCAGCAGCTGATCGATGCGATCGCGGATGCAATCCGAGCGGGCGGGGGTGAGATTCAGCTCAGCACCCCTGTGAAGGGCCTCAAGCCCTTCCCCTCCGGTGGTGCCGTGTTGACCACACCGTCTGGGGAAAAGGCTTTCGATGGCGTGATCAGTACCGTGCCACTGCCCCTCATGGCATCGGTTCTGCAAGCTGGTGGCGCGGAGGACGGCTTGGTGGACTGCTACAGAACCCTGCCTTCTGTCGCCTGTGCCTGCGTCGTGCTCCAAACACGGCGACAGGTTACCGCCAATTTCTGGACCAATGTCAACGACGCGCGCTTCGCGATCCCCGGAGTGATTGAGATGAGCAACCTGCGATCTCTCCAGGGTCATATCGCCTACGTACCGTTCTACATTCCGGCGGATCATCCGGATTACCAGCGGCCGAACGAGGCCTTCATCGCTGATGCTTGGGCCTGCCTCAGGGCGATCAACCCTCAGCTCAGCGAAGCTGACTTACTGAACAGTCACTGCAGCCGATACCGATTTGCCCAGCCGGTCTGTGGTGTGCATTTTCAAGACAGTTTGCCTCCGCTGCAGCCATTTCCTGGAGTGTTCACCGCTGACACCACCGCCTACTATCCGGAAGATCGGGGGATTAGCGAGAGCATTGGCTTCGGACGACAATTGGCGAGCCAAGCCGTTGAATCGTTACAAGGTGAAAACAACGGGCATGAGTAGCAGCTCGGGTCGACAGTTTCTGTTGTTTGTTCTCACCAGTGGCACGTCTGCTCTTGTGAATGTGATCAGCCGGGTCGGCTTCTCAACGCTACTGAGCTTTGAGCTTGCAGTACTGGCCGCTTATGCAGTCGGGATGATCATTGCCTTCATCCTCGCCCGCCGCTACGTGTTCACGAACAGTGGCCTGAGCGTGAAGAGATCCTTTGCAGCCTTTGCTCTGGTGAACCTGGTCGCGGTCGTGCAGACTTGGCTAGTGAGCATCGGCCTACGACAGTTGCTACTTCCAGTCATTGGCATTGTGGCTCTTGTCGATCTCATGGCCCACATTTTTGGCCTAACTGTGCCTGCTTTTACAAGCTATTTTGGACATAAGCATCTGAGTTTTCGTTCCGCTGGGCGATGAAATACATCGCTGTTTTCGACTGCGATGGCACGCTAATCAAGGGAGATGCAACGCGAAAATTTTTGTTGTTGCTTCGCGGTCCGATCGAACTGGCACTTGACCTTTGCATGCTTGCCCCGCAACTGCTTAGTTGGAGTCTTAGACGTTGCAGCACTGCTCAGATCAAGGCGACTGTCTTGAATCGGGCACTCCAGGCAGCATCGCGGAGGCGTCGAGAAACTGCCCTGAGCCAGCTGCCCGCAACGCTGATCGCACAACTGAAACCCCAGGCTGTAACTCGCCTGCACTGGCATCAGCACCAAGGCCATCGCTGCCTGATTGTCACAGCTTCTCCGGAGCCGTTGATCGCCCCGCTTGCCAGGCATCTTGAGGTGGAGTTGATTGCAACCGGTTGCAGTGATCTCATTCAGGTGGAGCCCAGCCGGCCCATGCGCTTGACGACTCCAAACTGCAAAGGCCCTGAAAAGCTTCGGCGCCTGGAGCATCACCTTGGCTTTCTTCCAGGGCCAGATCAACTCGAGTCCTATGGCGACAGCCAGGGCGACCGGGAGCTGTTGCAGGCCAGTGGCCAGCCTCACTGGCGCAGCTTCCACAGCACGGCGAAGCCATATCCGCAGCCCACGCATGGTCGTTGGATCGTGCCCCTTTTGGCATTGGCACTGCTCCTCGTCGCCCTCAGTGGAGTGGTGTTCATGGCCCCCGATGCAAAGGCTGATCTGATGTGGCATGGCTCCAGCCTGCTCAAATTGTTCCCAGTTCTTTATGGGGTGGTGGCTCTCAGTTACGCAGGCCGGTACTGGCGCTGGCGCTTGCTGCTGGGATCCCTAGGCATTGGTCGCCCGAGTTGGCCTGATCTGCTGGGCTGGTTCCGTGGTTTCGCTCTCACAGCCACACCCGCCAAGGCGGGTGAGCTGAGCCGCGTGCAACTGCTGCATGAACAGCTCAGTTATCCCAGGCTGCCGCTGGTGCATGTCTTCATTGCTGAACGCTGTGCTGATGCAGCAGCCCTTGGGCTACTGCTATTGGTACTCACCCCCAATCAGCTTTTCAGCAGAATTCCATCTCTTGATGCCCAGTGGCTCCTGGCCATGGCCCTGGTCGTGGCTTTTGCTCTGCTGCTAGCCAGGCAACCCTCCTGTCGTCGTTGGTTGCAGAACCAGCAGCAACATTGGCGTCAGTACCTCCCCAACGGCGCCATAGCGAACAGCATGCCTCCTGTCATCTTGATTTCGGTACTGATCTGGGCAATCGAAGCCCTCGTGTTGTGGTTGCTAATACGGCTTCTGGCACCAGCTCCGATCGGCATCCCCTCAGCAATCACCATTTACCTGCTCTCAGGCACTGCCGGCATCGCCTCTTTCCTACCGGGCGGGATTGGCGTGAATGAGGCGGCCACAGTGCTGCTCCTGGGCCAGGAAGGCGTCCCGGCAGCATTGGCATTGTCGATCGCAGTTTTGCGACGGCTGATCACACCCTGGTCAATTGTGGCCTTGGCTGCTGCCATCGGCATCCTTCCCTTTTCCGCAGGAGAACCAAACAGGCGACAATGCCAGCAATAGTTGCTGTTGTTCCCATCGCTATTCGCAGTGCTTTTGTCCTGGGAAGCACCAGCGCAGTGGCAAAGGCCATCTGCAGGGAATTAGCCAGACGTGGCTGCGGGCGGTTCCACCTAGTGGCACGCCATGGAGAAGCCAATCAAGTGTTGGCAAAGGAATTGGAGCAGAGCTACGGCGCAGCGATCAGCACGGAACAGACCGATCTGCTGGTCGATAGTGCTCCGAACTTGGCCTACCGGCCTCAGGTGGGCACTTTCGATCTCTATCTGATCACCGCCGGCTCACTCGGGGATGCAGAGCTTGCTCGCCATGATGCCGCTGAAGCCCTGCGGATCATGGCCGCTAACGTCACTGGGTTAATCCCTTGGATCACGGCCATTGCCACCCCTGAAAGACTGACCAAGCCAGGTCGGTTATGGGTGTTCAGCTCGGTAGCAGCCGATCGAGGCCGGCCCTCGAACTACCACTACGGAGCAGCGAAAGCCGCTCTTACAGCCCTATGTGAGGGGTTGCTCCTGCGCTCCCACGGCATGCCGTTTGCCGTCCGCATCATCAAGGCTGGTTTCATGGCCACTCCAATGACCGTAGGCAAAGCGCCGCCAGCCCTATGTGCCAGCCCTGAATCGGTCACGAGGGACTTGCTGCGTCATCCGAACAGACGAGGGATCGAATACCTGCCTTGGTGGTGGGCACCATTGATGCTGCTGATTCGTGTTCTCCCTGCTCCTCTCGCCTCAAGGCTCTGAAGCAACCTATGACCATCACCCTTCCAGAAGGCCTCTCGTCTGAAACCAGAACGCTGAGTGGCTGGGGCCGAACCAACCCCGTCACCAGCCAGGTGGTGCAACCCAGCTCAATGGAGCAGCTACGACAGTTGATCCGTTTATCGCCACCCCAGTCGCTGATTGCCAGGGGGCTGGGACGCTCCTACGGCGATGCGGCACAACTCGCAGACGGCATGGTGATCGAACTTCCGGCCTTGAATCGCATTGAACTGAATCAAGGCAGTGGCACGGTCACGGCTGGGGCTGGGGTGAGCCTGGATCAGATCCTGCGGATGATTGTGCCGGCGGGATTCTTTCTGCCAGTGACGCCTGGCACCCGCAACGTCACCGTCGGAGGAGCGATTGCCGCCGACGTACACGGCAAGAACCACCATGTGGATGGCAGTTTTGGCAACCACGTGCAGCGGCTGCTGCTGGTTGATGGCAAAGGAGAGCTCAGAGAGCTGACCCCCAGCGGCCGTGGGAATTCAAAGGGAGCTGAGTTCTTCTGGGCCACCATTGGCGGCATGGGACTCACGGGTGTGATCGTTGAAGCCACGATCTCTCTGATTCCGATCACAAGCTCGCTGATCAGCGTCGATACGAGCCGCTACGGGGATCTGAAGTCACTGATGGCGGCGATGGTGGAAGCTGATAGTCGTTATCGTTACAGTGTGGCGTGGGTCGACAGCCTCAACGCCAAAGGGCGCGGAGTGCTGACCTGCGGCGACCATGCCCCCGCGGAAACACTTCCCAAAAACAAGCAAGCAGATCCTCTCTTCTACGACCCGAGGGCCTTGGCATCTGCTCCGGCATTCCTGCCACGGGGGTTGCTGAACAAGTTCACGGTGCGAGCCTTCAACGAAGCTTGGTATCGCAAGGCCCCCAAGCATCGCGTTGGCGAACTGCAGGAAATTGCATCGTTCTTCCATCCTCTCGATGGCGTACAGGACTGGAACCGGATCTACGGCCCGACTGGCTTCCTCCAGTACCAGTTTGCTGTGCCCGATGAAGCGGCGCACCTGGTGCCACGAACCCTGGAAGCACTTCGGAACGTTGGAGCACCAAGTTTCTTGACAGTGCTCAAGCGCTTTGGCGACAGCAACCCCTCACCGCTTTCATTTCCAATCCCAGGATGGACCTTGGCGGCTGATGTACCTGCCGCGGTGCCAGGGCTGTTGAAGGTGCTGGACCAACTCGATGACGAAGTAGCAGGAGCAGGCGGGAGGCTTTACATGGCCAAAGATTCAAGGCAAAAATCTATTCATTTCAAACGAAGCTACCTTCTATTCTCCAGATGGGAGAAAACCATCAATCATGACCGCACCAGCAATATCTTCATGTCTGACCTGGGGAAAAGATTGGGCTTCACCTACAGAAAATAAAGCAGAACTTTCAACTACAGCATACTTTCCAAGACTTTCATGCACAAACTTCTTCAAGGCATGGAATTCCCAGTGAGCTGTTTCAAAAACGCCTCAAGGAGGATCGTTAGCTTCATCATGGCTGCGCCTGCCCTGTTAGCAGCCCTACACGGATACATCTATTTCACAGACCTCAGCCCAGCGAGCTGGCAGGCTGCCGATTGGTATATCAGCAACGATTTCGGCTTCACAAGGCGAGGCCTACTTGGGGGATCACTTCGAGCTGCTGCAACCACTTTTGATTGGCTTAGTGTCAACTGGTTCGCATATCTGCTCACAATCATTGCCATTTTTGCTGTCACCGTCCTTTTGATCCTCAAAGCAAGAACGATCAGTCTTTCCGCTCAACTGGCCTTAGCATTCTCGCCAGTATTTTATCAGAATTTCATCCTATGGGACCCAGCGGGAGGAGGAAGAAAAGATTCCCTGGCAATCATTTTTGTACTGATCTATTTGATGCTTGCGAACGCCAAAAAGCGATATTTGAATACAATATCTACAATACTTGTTGCACTCACCCTGCCGTTGCTAACGCTGGTTCACGAAGCAATCTTTTTCTTCTGCGCACCTATTCTTGTCTTTGTAATGGTCATTAACTGGATCAACAGAAACCGCGATTGGAGCAAAGTATTCTCAGCACTTTTGCCATTGGCAAGATCCCTGTGCCTTTTCATTCCAGCACTGATTGCTCTTCTTGCTGCATTTTTCTATTCCACACCCCCTGTTGAACAGGTGGAAGCAATCTGCAGATCCTGGCAGAGTGTTTATTCAGATTTATCGTGCATTCCGCTTCCATCTGCATTAATGGCCTTGGCGGGTACAGAAAATCATGGGAACAGTAGTAGCAGCTATTTCGATACAATTATGGCCTCCTATGGAAGCCCAGAGATCTACGTTGAATGGATTTTTACGTTTGGCTATGTCATTGCCTTGATAGCAGCATGTTTCGTTCCTCTTGTGGAAAGCAGCATTAGTAAAACATCCACAGATATTCGCTATGCCATCGCAGCTTTACTGGCCGGTCTCTGCGGTGTGACGGCAATTTTTAATGCTCCTTTGTATATTTTAGCGATCGACTATGGTCGATGGCTTTCCGTTTCTCTGACATTAATACTGGCTACTTGTTTGATCTATCAAAAGCACATCGCATCAGCAGCGGTAATACTTTCATCGATATTTCCCTCGAAAGGCAAATGGCCATTGTCACGCATCGGATCAAGATGGCTCAATCTAACTCTTATTTTTATCAGCTGTTTCACCACACTTCCTCATTCTGCAGTGTGGTGGAACGTAAAACTATGGCTTTTCAATCCACTGTTAGTTCGCGCTAAAGCCTTGATTAAATTAATAACGTAGATATTATTTGCACATTTCAGGAAGTTATTCAATTTTTTATTGCAAAAGACATCAAGGTAGCGGTCCATCCCTTTCTACTGCTCACAGACTTGCTTCTTTTCAATGCGCATGTGTCAGGTCTTGGAAATTTCACAGGATCTCTTAATCAAACAAATCCGCTGCTTGGGTAGGCAGAGAATAATCAACTGGCTTCTTCATGAATGTCACTACCAGGCCCTGCTCAAGCAGTGGTCACTGCTGTGGGGATGGAGCTGCGGCTGATTGACCTACAGCGACACCACGGCTGTTGGGGGTGGTAGACCAACTCGATGAAGAAATAGCAGCAGGAGGTGAGAAGCTTGACCTGGCCAAGGATTCAAAGCCGAAAACGATTAACATCAAACGAGACTTCCTCTACTCACTAATGAGAGGAAAGCATCAATCATGACAACAAAGGGCACATCTTCATGCCTGAATTGAGGAAACGATTGAATCGCAATCAATACAAATCATTTAATCTGCTTACTGATTGCATTATGATTCTCGGAATCAGTGCAAACAAACGTATTGAGGCATGAAATTCACATCGAGCAATTTCAGAAATAACTCGAAAAGGATTGTGACCTTCATGATGGCAATACCTGCTCTCTTAGCGGCCGCTACCGGATACGCCAACCTCAAACACCTAGGCCCAGCAAGCTGGCCAGCTACCGATTGGTATATCAGTAACGATTTCGGCTTCACAAGACGAGGCATTCTTGGGGGTGCACTTCGCAATGCTGCAACCACTTTTGATTGGCTTGACATCAACTT
>WTGE01000065.1 GCA_011525445.1 Synechococcus sp. CO36386bin_37 | reverse complement strand
CCCGACCCTCAGAACCGGAATCTGATGCTCTATCCAACTGAGCTACATGCCCCTGCGGCTGCTGGTGCAGCTGCTGGTCTTGATCGGCAAAATCAACCGATCCAAGTACCTTAGCGACACGTCGCATTTGGACCAATTCGGCTTCTCCAGCTTGAGTTGCAGGACTTTCGCAATCACAAACAGCTGCAACTGGACCTTGAGGCACCACGACTGCTTGTCATCGGGAGTAATGGTGTTGGCAAGTCAAATCTGCTGGAATCCGTTGAACTCCTCGGCAGCCTTCGCTCACACCGCTCCGGACAGGATGGAGACCTCATCCATTGGGATGCCAATCGGGCTCTGGTCAGAGCCACCTGTGCAGAACAAGAACAACTGGAACTTGAGCTCCGTCGACGGGGAGGCCGCCAGGCCAAACGCAATGGAAAACCATTGCAGCGACAACTGGATTTAATCGGTCCACTGCGATGCGTGGGTTTCAGCGCATTAGATCTGCATCTGGTCAGAGGAGAACCCGCCCTTCGCCGCTTTTGGCTTGATCGGGTTGTACTTCAGCTGGAGCCTGTGTATGCCGACCTCATCAGTCGATACAGCCGCTTAATTCGACAACGCTCTCAGTTCTGGCGCCGTGGAGGTCTCTCCTCCGCTTTGGAATCTCAAATGCTTCTCGATAGCTTTGACAGCCAAATGGCCCTCGTGAGCACCCGCATCCATCGCAGAAGACGCCGCGCGCTCGCGCGTTTGGAGCCACTGGCAGCCAGATGGCAAGACAAACTCAGCGAAGGTCGTGAACATCTTCACTTGCGTTACCAGCCTGGGAGTGAATTGATCGGTGAGGAAGCTGAGGAATCATGGAGGCTTGCGATCGAACACCAACTCCTGAAGCAAAGGCCTGAAGAAGAACGCCTTGGGAGCTGCAGGGTTGGCCCACATCGGGATGAGATTGACCTGCAAATCAATGGCAGCGCAGCAAGACGATTCGGATCGTCGGGTCAGCAACGGACCTTGGTACTGGCCCTGAAAATGGCCGAGCTCCAACTCGTGGGTGAACTCTGTGGACACCCTCCTCTCCTGCTGCTCGACGATGTGCTGGCAGAACTGGACCCCAAAAGGCAGCTCGCACTTCTGGAGGCCGTTGGGGAAGATCATCAATGCCTTGTCAGTGCCACCCATCTCGATGCATTTGAAGGCGACTGGCGTGAGCAGTCGCAGATTCTCAATGCGGACAACTTGAGATCACACTCCGGATCGAGGTAGGGTCGCAGGCCATTTGCTTAATAATCTTGATGGTGCAGTCCTTGTCCAACCTGCATCCCAACCCGGGATGGGCCAACAAAGAGTTCAACGCAACCCTCAGCGTCAAGTCCGCTGATACCAGTGCAACCGACATGGTTGGGAAACACTGCATTCTTGAACTTTATGACTGCGATTCTGCAAAGCTCGATAACGAACCTTTTTTACGAGACACCATCACTGCAGCGGCCCAGCGTGCTGGTGCCACTCTTCTCAATCTGATCACCCACCGCTTTGAACCTCAGGGTGTAACGGGATTAGCTCTTTTAGCCGAGTCTCACATCTCAATTCACACCTGGCCCGAGAACGGTTACGCAGCGGTCGATGTCTTTACCTGTGGAGACCACACCATGCCTGAACAAGCTTGCAAGGTTCTGTATGAAGAGCTTGCTGCTGGGCATCATTCCCTCCGCAGTTTTTCAAGAGAAACCCCTGCAGCGCTTGGCACAACCGAGCGAATTCCGACTGTGCCTTTTGCCGCCTAGGTGCTGACTGATTCAGAGGTGGTTGTAAGAAGCAGCCTCTGAAGCGATCAGATTGCAGGCCGTTGGATGCTTGCTGAAATGCTCAATGGCTTGTCTCATGTCTCCCAACAGGAGATCCGCCATTTCACGGGTGAAGTCGCGCTTCACCAAAATTCGTTGAAATGCCTTGGACTCAAGCTCTCCCGTAAAGGGGTATGCAGGCACTTGCCAGCCACGCATGCGCAGTCGATCTGCGAAATCGTACAAATTGAATCCACACTCCTTGTCAGGATCGAGGGTCCAAACCACAGTTGGAATCCCTTTTTGAGGATCACCGTCATGAATGATTCTGAACAGCTCCATCTCACTTAATTTTTCTGAGAAGTATTGAGCATTGGCATGGCTTGCCATGTGGAGCATGCGATAGCCCTCCCGCCCTAAGCGCACAAACTCGTGATACTGAGCGATGACCTGTCCGGCAGGTCTTGAGAAATTAATTTGGAACGTAGGCATATCCCCTCCGAGATAGCTCACATGGAAAACAAGCTCATCAGGTAAATCATCTTGGCTGCGCCACAGAACCCAACCGACTCCAAGCGGAGCCAAACCAAACTTATGACCGGAGGCGTTAATCGACTTCACCCGCTCCAAACGAAAATCCCATGAAGGAAGATCAGGAGAGCAGAAGGGAGCGAGGAAGCCTCCACTGGCCGCATCCACATGAATCGGTATATCGAGTCCAGTGCGAGCTTGCAGATCATCCAAAGCCTCGCTGATGGACTCAATCTCCTCATAGAGACCGTGGTAGGTCACCCCCAGGGTGGGAACAACGAAAATCGTGTTCTCATCAACTGCTTCTAGAACTCGTTCTGGGCTGATGCACAATTCATCAGCTGTCATTTCTAATTCACGCATCTCGATATCCCAATAGCGCGCAAACTTCTTCCAGCAAATCTGTACGCTTCCACACACCATATTGGGCTTGTCTGTAGGCAAACCGGCAGCCTCACGGCGCTTTCGCCATCGCCACTTCGCAGCCATTCCACCAAGCATGGCTGCTTCACTGCTGCCAATCGTGGAGCAACCAACAGCAGCACCCGGTGCATTCCATAGGTCAGCCATCATCGAGACACAGCGACTTTCCAACTCCGCTGTCTGGGGGTATTCATCCTTATCAATCAGATTTTTATCAACGCCGAGAGTCATCAACTCCTGTGCACTCTGAGCCTGATAGGTCTGACAAAACGTCGCTAAATTCTGCTTACTGTTCCCATCAAGGAGCAACTCTTCTTTCAGAAGTTGAACCGTTGAATTCCCCTCACGTCCCACCCCAGGAAAGTGATGCTTAGGTAGGGGAGAAAGCATGGCATCCACCAGCGCCTGCTCCTCACTGTCTTGGAGATGATGACGAGTTTGATGAAGTGCCAAAAATCTGAATTCGTCTTGATAAAAACTATTCAGCTCGGGCAGCCAACGCCACACTCGTAACGATCGAAGTGTGGGAACAGCTACGTGCGGTTGAGCTTCCCGCTCACAAGCCCCTCGAGGTCCACACTCACCGATGTGAAGCCAAGGCTTAGCAAGCTATGAACCAACTTCCGGCGCAAGGCTGGTTGCATCAGCTCATCAAGCCGTCCCTCCGGCACCTCCACCCGAGCGGCAGTTCCCTGACTGCGGACACGCACCTCTTCAAAACCTTGATGAATCAACCAGGCTTCTGACTGTCCAACCCGTTGCAATCGCTCACTGCTGATGGATTCACCGTAGGGAAAGCGGGAGGCGAGACAAGGCTGAGCAGGCTTGTCCCACCAAGGGAAACCCAGGGCCCGAGACAGCTGGCGAACCGCTGTTTTGGTCACACCAAGCTCTGCAAGGGGTGAACGCACACCGGCTTCTCTTGCCGCAGCAATTCCAGGGCGATGATCTCCAAGATCATCTTGATTCACACCATCCACCACAAGGGCACCCTCGGCCTCAGCCGCAATCGGAGCGAGATGGCGATGCAACTCTCTCTTGCAGGCGTAACAACGATCCAGAGGATTGCTGCTGTAGGTCGGATCCTCAAGCTCATGAGTGTGCACTTCCCGATGCGCCAGACCCAGCCATGCCGCCTGTTGACGTGCTTCTTCGCGAAGGTGGGGAGCTAGTGAAGGCGAAACCCCCGTGATCGCCAACGCCCGCTCACCCAGTTGCTCATGGGCAATCGCGGCAACAAGGCTGCTGTCAACACCACCTGAATAGGCGACACACACTTGCTGCAGATCCTCCAATGTGCCTCGGAGACGCCTCAACAATTCAGCATCTTGCTCTGACAATGTTTCGAGCTGGCGGAACATCACCCTGGGCACTGACTTTGCTTCAAATCTCTGTATGCTCCCAGCGTAGGAAGACTCATCCTTGATATTGCCAATGGATGCTGTCTCATCCGGAACTCCCACAACTAAATCCAGCTCCACCAGTCGCGGGGTGGGGATCGTTACAGCGGCTGACAGCCGAGAGAGAAGCATTGGGCAACTTCATGTTTATGACGGAGAGGGCAAGGGCAAAAGCCAGGCAGCTCTGGGCGTAGTTCTACGCACGATTGGTCTCGGCATCTGCGAACAGAGACGCACCCGAGTGCTGTTGCTGCGTTTCCTCAAAGGGCCTGGCCGGGCCTATGACGAAGACGCAGCCATCGAAGCGCTTCAACAGGGATTTCCCCATCTCATTGACCAGGTGAGAACAGGGAGGGGAGATTATTTCAGCGTTGACGAAGTCCAACGCTTTGACCGCCAGGAAGCTCAACGGGGCTGGGATATTGCCAAGGGGGCCATTGCAAGTGCGCTGTACTCCGTTGTTGTTCTGGATGAACTGAATCCAGTGCTGGATCTGGGACTCCTGAGCACCGAAGAGGTCACTCGGTCGCTTCAGAGCAGACCTGAAGGGATGGAAATCATTGTGACCGGGAGAGGAGCCCCCAGATCACTTGTGGAGATCGCAGATTTGCACTCCGAGATGCGTGCTCATCGACGCCCGGAATTCGGAGTTGACGTTCCTCTGACCTTTGTTCCAGCTGGCGGCATCGAGATTTACACCGGTGAAGGAAAGGGAAAATCAACCAGTGCTCTTGGAAAAGCTCTTCAAGCAATAGGTCGCGGAATCAGTCAGGACAAGAGCCATCGTGTGTTGATCCTCCAATGGCTCAAAGGGGGCAGCGGATACACCGAAGACGCCGCAATTGCCGCTCTGCGTGAGAGCTATCCTCACCTCGTTGATCATCTGCGATCAGGTCGGGATGCCATCGTCTGGCGCGGACAGCAACAACCCATTGATTATGTGGAGGCCGAACGGGCCTGGGAGATTGCCAGGGCTGCGATTGCGAGTGGCCTTTACAAAACAGTGATTTTGGACGAGTTAAATCCCACAGTTGACCTCGAACTGCTTCCTGTCGAACCCATTGTTCAAACGTTGCTTCGTAAACCCACAGAAACAGAAGTCATCATTACCGGCCGTTGTAAGCACCAACCTGCCTATTTCGATCTGGCAAGTGTTCATTCAGAAATGGTATGCCACAAGCATTACGCCGAACAAGGCGTTGATCTCAAGCGAGGCGTCGATTACTAAGACAACATCAACTCAGGGGAATCTTGCATGCGATCGAATCAATAACGTGGAATCGAAGCATCAATTTGCTGCGACCAAGCATCGATCCCTCCAACCACATTGATGGCTGAAATTCCATGGGCATCCAAGAGTTCAACGGCCTTGGCTGAGCGTCCTCCAAGCTTGCAATGAACATAAACCTTGCCCTGGCCTGCGATGGCCTGAAGTCGCGAAATGGCCTCCCCATTTTCAATGGTTGGGAGTGGAATCAACTCCGACCCCTGAATAACAGCAACATCAGCTTCTGAGGGATTTCGAACATCGATCAAGGTTCCATCCAGACCCTGATCCAGCAGCGTTTTGAGCTCTAGGACAGAAATACTTTTCATTGTGATTTGATCGCCCCCGGACATTGAACCTTCGGCAGTGCAAGGATCGGAGTAGTCAATCAGGTTTTCAAGCGGAGCGCGACCGGGTCTCCTCTTCAAAGAGAGCTCTCGAAAGCGCATCGACAACCCGTCAACAAGAAGCAAACGACCATCCAGCGGAGAACCGATGCCGGTGATGAGCTTGATGACTTCAGCCGCTTGGATCAACCCAATCAGGCCAGGCATGATGCCCATCACCCCACCATCGGCGCAGGAGGGCACGAGGCCTTGAGGCGGAGGTTCTGGCACCAAATCACGATAATCCGGTGAATCAGGCCCAGCATTGAACACACTGACCTGGCCTTCAAAACGCTGGACAGACCCGTAGACGAACGGTCGTTTCGTTAAAACACAGGCGTCATTAATCAAATACCGACTGGCGAAATTATCCGTTCCATCAACAACAACGTCGTAGGAGTCAATCAGACGAAGCGCATTGGCGGCAGTCAAACGAAAGTCGTGCTCGACAACCTCACAAAAAGGGTTGAGGTCTTCAAGTCGTGATCGCGCCGACGTCGTCTTGGCCTGCCCCACCGTTGCAGTGCTGTGGATGACCTGACGTTGCAGGTTGGATGGCTCGACCGAATCATCATCAACAATTCCAATCCGTCCCACTCCTGCTGCGGCCAGGTAAAGCAGGAGTGGCGAACCCAGTCCACCGGCACCGATGCACAACACAGATGCGGCCTTCAACCGCAGCTGACCTGGAATACCCACCTCCGGAAGAGTGATATGTCGGGCATATCTGGATTTTTCCTCTCCAGTCAGCTGAGGAGCTTCCCCCGCTTCAGACATGATGAATCCCAGGAGCAGATGGAATGGACTTGCAAGCAGTCTCCCCCACAACCCGAATGGGCAGCTGATGCATCACAGCCAGAGAGCGATGCGGAGCTTCAACTTCCAGCCACCAAGCAGCCAGTGCGTGGTGGCTTCCAGCGATCACCATCAAACCCGAGCTCGCGGCCCAGAGACGATCTCTCTCGCTGGGAACGACTGAAGTACCTGGGTGAGAGTGAGCACTCCCAAGAACCTTCATCGAACGCGATCGCGCCCAGCGTTGAGCAGCAATCTGCTCCCGGGGGTCGAGCTCAAAACGATCCTTCGCTTGGGAACCAACCACGTTGCGACAAGGCCAGGTCAATTGCACATGCCAATGGGACTCACCTGATTCGGAGAAGATGCATTCGTGACCGATCAACAAGGCACAACCCTCTGAAGGTGCTGGCGCCAACAGGTCACGGTGAAGAACCATCAGGCATTTCGCACTGAAAATGAGCTGGATTGGCGTTTGTGAACAAAGACCGATACGCTCAGCCAAAATCTGACCCAAGCCTTAGTCCAATGAGCGAGGAGAGCACCACTCCGGCAAGTGAGTCAACAGCGACTGCAGACCCCGGCGAATCGACATCCACATCAGAAACCACCAACTTTTCTGAGCGATACAGCGAAATCCTTGGGAGGGTCAATGAAACCCTGGACAAAGTGGATTGGAGCCAAGCGGGTCGAATCGGAAAAGTTGTCGGCATTTTTGCAGCAGTCATCGTTGCGCAAATTCTGATCAAAGGCATCCTCGACACCATCAATCTGCTGCCTGTGGTCCCAGGGCTTCTTGAGCTTCTCGGCGTTGTGGTTGTAGGCCAGTGGAGTTGGAAAAATCTCACGACCAGCGAAAAACGCTCAGCCCTAGTGAATCGAATTCAAAGTATCCGCAGCGAGTACTTGGGCTGAACCTGGGTGGCTCGAGCCTCTTCATCCCATCAGCATGGATCTCATGGCACTCAATGCCATGAGGCTCTGCTTTTGATAACCGCCTCCGAAGAGGTTGGCGTGATTTAACAGGTGATAGAGGTTATAGGCATCAGTTCGGCTTTCAAAGTCTGCTGGTAGAGGCCATATGTCTTGATACCCCGCATAGAAGCGTTGGCTGAATCCCCCAAAGAGTCGACTCATCGCCAGGTCGACCTCACGATCAGCCCACCAACTCGCCGGATCAATCAGAACACCCCGTCCATCAGCCGTTACAGCAGCATTACCAGACCACAGGTCTCCATGCACAAGACATGGACAGGGATCATGTTGACCCAACCAACTTTCCAACCACACCAGCAATTCGCTGTACTGATTGACATCCAAACCCCAACGGGACGCTAACTGCAGTTGCGGTCTGAGGCGTAGTCGCACAAAAGCATCCCCCCATGACGTGGACCAGCCAGCCGCCTGCGGACCTAACCCAATAAATCCTTCTTGATCCCAACCAAACCGGCCAGAACAGATTCCATGGTGAGCTGAGTTCTGATGCAGAGCAGCCAGGCCTTGACCAAGGACGTACTGGTCTGCTGTTCTCAAATCAAGCCAAGGGATGATCAAAGCAGCAAACTCTCCAACCGGTACAAGAGCTAAGGCATCAGGAATCAGCAGGAGCTCTGGATCAGCCCATCGCTTGAGAGCGTCCAACGCCTGAGCTTCCACTTGGATCCTGGCAGGAGAGGCAAGCTTGACGAAGAGGGATCTCCCATCCGATAAGGCAGCACGCCAGGTTGAGGAATGCCCCTGAGGCTCAAGGCTTATGCATCTGCTCCCCCCCAGCCATTCGGGACCGCTTTGCAACGCCTCAAGTAGCTGGCTTCGCATTCACGATCCCCCACTATCAACTGCCAGCATGACTGGATGCAAGAACAGGACAACGTGATCGTGGTCGGCGGGGGTATCGCCGGACTCACTGCAGCTGCCCTACTGGCCAAAAATGGCATTTCAGTCACGCTGTTGGAGGCGCATTCGCAGCTGGGGGGTTGTGCTGGGACCTTTCGACGTGGCGCTTACACATTTGATGTCGGTGCAACACAGGTCGCAGGTCTCGAACCCGGAGGCAGCCATGCCCGCATCTTTCAACACTTGGATTTGCCACTCCCAGAGGCATCACTTCTCGATCCTGGTTGCGTTGTCGACCTCGCCGACGGATCCAACCCTATCCGTCTCTGGCACGATCCCCTGCGCTGGCAGGAAGAACGGCAAAGACACTTTCCAGGCAGCGAACGGTTCTGGCAGGTTTGCAGCTTCCTTCATCAATCCAATTGGCAATTCGCAAGCGCCGATCCCGTGCTTCCGATCCGCACCGGCTGGGATCTCAAGCAAACCCTTGCTGCCATCAACCCAGGGAATCTCCTCAGCGCGCCCTTGAGTCTCTGTACGGTCAAAGATCTCTTAGTTCTGTGTGGCTGCGCCGGTGATCACCGCCTACGACGCTTTCTGGATCTGCAACTTCGACTCTATTCCCAGAAACCCGCTGATCAAACCGCCGCGCTCTATGGCGCAACGGTATTGCAAATGATCCAAGCCCCTCTCGGGCTTTGGCACCTTCACGGGTCCATGCAGGTTCTCAGTGAAAGGATTGCAACTGGCCTGCAACGTGATGGAGGAACTTTGCTGCTGCGTCATCGCGTGCGACAACTTCAACGCAAGATGGACGGGTCCTGCTGGAACGTTCGCGTCGAGGGACCAGACCGAAGAGAGCGGCTCTTTCAGGCTGGGGATGTGATCTCCTCGCTCCCGCCTCAGTGCCTCCCTGAGCTGATTCAAGACCAGGAACCGGAGCATGGCGCAATGCCGGCTCACTACCGGCGGCACCTCAACGATCTTGAGGCTCCAAGCGGGGCACTGGTGTTCTACGGCGCCATCGACAGGGCCTCTCTACCGGATGACTGCCCAGGACATATCC
>WTGE01000280.1 GCA_011525445.1 Synechococcus sp. CO36386bin_37 | reverse complement strand
GCTTGGCATTGGCCGGTGCCCATACCTCCCAGTCGTCAGGGTGAGCGACGCGAGCCGAGACACCTTGATCACGCCAGCGACCGGCGAGACGATCCGCAGACTCAAAACTGGCGAAGGGGCCGGCAATCAGGCGGGCCACCTCGACAGGTTTATTCAGAGGCGCCAGTCGCCAGCTCAGCTTCAGGGTTGAATCCTCAGCCACTTGGTTTCCGGATGCCTCCCTCAGGCGAAGGGGTTGCGGGCCAGCACTGCTCAGAGTGAGCAAAGGCCCTGAGCGCTTGGCGGTGGTGCCGCGGCCAAGATGATCAGCTAAGGAGACCCACAAGCGTTCTCGCTGCGCGTTAGGCGGCGGAGGGATCGAGCGATGGGTCATCACACCAACGGATCCCGGTTTCAGCGGCGTTTCCTGGGCTCGGCAGCTGAACGCAATCGCACTAACCAAGAGAAGAGGCACCAAAACCTGGTTTTTCAGCCAGCCTGAAAGAGGGGTCAAGGACAAAGTTCGGTGAAGCCAATTCTGCATGACGTGACTAGGATCCATTGGCTTTGAGCATGGCAACGTTCTATGGTTGTCGCTTATGCCGCGTCCAGCCAGACCCATGCCCAAGCTCAAGACCCGCAAAGCAGCCGCCAAGCGGTTCAAAGCAACAGGCACTGGCAAGTTCCTGCGTCGCCGCGCCTTCCACAACCATCTGCTTGATCACAAGTCACCCAAGCAGAAACGTCATCTGAAAACCAAAGCTGTCGTGGATCGCACCGATGAGGAGCGCGTCACCTTGATGATGCCGTACGCCTAAGCGCAGTGCTGCTTCCTGCTAGGTGGTCTCCACGCAGGACATTCTTTCGTCCCTTCCTCCGCATTTGAATTCATGGCTCGCGTCAAGAGAGGCAACGTTGCCCGTAAACGCCGCAATAAAATCCTTCGGCTAGCACGTGGATTCCGCGGCAGCAATGGAACCCTGTTCCGCACCGCAAATCAACGCGTCATGAAGGCGCTCTGCAATGCCTATCGCGACCGTCGTCGGCGCAAGCGTGATTTTCGCCGTCTTTGGATTTCACGAATCAACGCAGCTGCGCGACTGAATGGTGTGAGCTACAGCCGTTTAATCGGCGGCATGAAAAAAGCTGATGTACGCATCAATCGCAAAATGTTGGCTCAGATGGCTGTTGTGGATCCCGCTACTTTTACCAACGTCGTGAATGCCACTCAGGGATAACGACCCGTCCCAATTGGGACATTGCCTGTCTCTGACATGAATTCTCTCTTGCCTCAGACCTATCTGTTGGGCCTGATTGGCTTGTTGGCGATCGTCGCCTTTGTCGCCGGTCGTCAATTCATACGGGTTCGTCGCGATGAGCAGAGCTTGCTCAAAATGGAGCAAGAGAACATCGCTGCTTCAAAAGATGCTGGAGCCCTCTATGAATTGGCTTCCGTACAACTTCGGAAGCGTTTATACCCCCAAGCGATTGTCACCCTGCGCCAGGCCGTCAAGCGTCTTCAAGACGAGCCCGATGAAGCTCGCGCACTGATTGAGAATGCACTGGGCTATGCCTTGGCCGCCGAAAAGGATTTCACAGCAGCAGTGAAACATTACAAATTGGCGTTGCGAGCAAAACAGGATTACCCAGTTGCGATCAATAACCTTGCCTTCGCACAAGAACGCCTGCTCAAAAACGAAGAGGCTTGCAGCCTCTATCGACAGGCAATCGCACTTGATCCAAGCAATAAAACGGCTAAGAAACGGTTGAAGCGCTTGGAACGTGCCTCAACCAGAAGTCAGTCGTCCTCGTTGAAGCCAGTTTCACCAAAGAGCTCTGACAGGAGCGGATTCTGAGACAGCACAGCTGGAGGACAGGTCCAGACGCCCACCGGGATTGGTCAGCCTTGGAGCCTCCCAACCTGCAAGTGAAAATCCCTGTAGGCCAAGGAATCTACCGCCATACTCCAAGGAGTCGGAGAGGTCAGCCGACAAGGGCAAAAGATCAAGCTGATCAGACTTCGCGTTGAGATTGCCTTGAACCGGAGTTGAGATCGAACCAACACGCATATCGCCACGCAGGTCCACAATTTGCCCAACTGGTTTCAAACCAGTCAGGGTGAGTTCGACATCCACAGTGGTGTTGGAAGCAAACGATGTGTACTGCCCGCACCACTGGCGAGGCAGGGTTGCCGCGAGATCGGACGCCCGAGCCACGGGATCAAAAGTTTGGACGGAGCCCTCAAGTTCCAAGGGGATAGCTAGTTGTGAACTATCAAAGGATTGGGAAGACTCAAACGGTGCCTGAATCTCGACCGGTACGTCCATGACGGGTGGAACGGGCATACAGGGTGCAGATGATGTGCGCACGGTAGAGCGGTTGCGGCCTGCTTGACCGCATCACGATCCGGTTCTCCAACCAATCCGCAACTGACCACTATGAATTCAACCACTTCTCACGACAACGACAGCTTGCAAATCGGAAGCCGATCCTTTCACAGCAGGCTGATCACAGGAACAGGCAAATACCCAAGCCTCATGGCCATGCAGCAAAGCCTGGAAGAATCAAATTGTGAAATGGTCACCGTCGCCGTCCGTCGGGTTCATGCCGTCGCTGAAGGGCATGCAGGACTAATGGAGGCGATTGACTGGACTCGGATCTGGATGCTGCCCAACACAGCGGGTTGCGCCACCGCTGAAGAGGCCATCAGGGTAGCCCGACTGGGAAGGGAGCTCGCCAAGCTGGCCGGACAGGAAACCAACAATTTTGTGAAATTGGAAGTCATCCCGGACAGCCGCCATCTTTTGCCAGATCCCATTGGAACCTTGGAAGCTGCCGAAGCCCTGGTCAAAGAAGGCTTCACCGTGCTGCCCTACATCAATGCAGATCCACTGCTCGCCAAACGTTTGGAAGACGCCGGCTGCGCCACTGTGATGCCTCTTGGCTCTCCCATTGGCTCGGGCCAGGGATTGCGCAATGCTGCAAACATTGGCCTCATTATCGAAAACGCCAAGGTTCCCGTTGTCGTGGACGCGGGAATCGGCGTTCCAAGTGATGCCGCCCAAGCTTTGGAAATGGGAGCTGATGCCGTTCTCATCAACAGTGCAATCGCCCTCTCAGGTCAACCTCCCCTCATGGCTAAGGCAATGGCGGCCGCGGTCAAAGCAGGACGACAAGCGCTGCTGGCAGGGGGGCTGCCCACCCGTGCGGACGCCTCTCCCAGCTCTCCCACCGTTGGACGCGTGAACGACTGAACCGGATAGAAGCCTTTGCGGATCAGGGCCCTTTCAGAAAAGGATCCAAGATGCAGCACAAAGGCGCCACGAGAGGCGCGGATGTAACAACACATCTCAGCTTGTAAAGGAGCATGGCGGTCTAGGGCACAACGAAGTGCAACTCCATAAGGTCCCGTGCAGTTGCAACACCATCCATGCAGGTCACTGAAGAAGACGGCGGTCGTCTCAACGCCTTCGCCAAAGAACCTCGGATGGAAGTGATCAGCGGAAACACCGCTCTCAGCAACAGCTCTCGGCTGCTCATCGTCTCTGGCGGAGTGTTGGTTATCGCTCTAATGGCTTTATCCGTAGCCGTCAGCTAAAAACCCTGTAGTAACTTGCCAGAAATCAGCGGCTTGCTCGCTTCGGCAGGAGTTTGGGGTGAAAGTTCTCGTTTTAGGTGGTGACGGCTTCTGCGGCTGGCCTTGTGCGGTGAATCTGGCTGATCAAGAACACGATGTTCTCATCGTGGACAACCTCAGCAGACGAAAGATCGACATTGAGCTTGAGGTCGAATCCTTAACGCCAATCGCATCCATAGGAGAGCGGCTCAAGGCCTGGGAAAGCATTGGCGGAAAGCCCATGCGCTTCATCGCCATGGACATCGCCCATGAGTATCAGCGATTGCTCGATCTGATCATCGAAGAAAAGCCCGATTCGATCGTTCATTTCGCCGAGCAGCGGGCAGCGCCTTACTCCATGAAGAGCAGCGCCACAAAGCGCTACACCGTGGACAACAACGTGAACGGGACCCACAATCTTCTGGCCGCGATCGTTGAATCTGGTCAGGACATCCACGTCGTGCACCTCGGAACCATGGGTGTTTACGGCTATGGATCTCACCGAGGTGCCACCAGCCCCGAGGGATACCTCAAAGTGGAAGTGCCTCAGCCTGACGGCAGCCGCTTTGAGGAGGAGATTCTTCATCCAGCTAGCCCGGGAAGTGTTTATCACATGACCAAAACGCTGGATCAGTTGCTTTTCCTCTACTACAACAAGAACGACAAAGTCAGGATCACCGACCTGCACCAAGGCATTGTTTGGGGTACCAACACTGAAGCGACCGACCGCGATCCACGCCTGACCAATCGCTTTGATTACGACGGTGATTACGGAACTGTCCTTAACCGGTTCTTGATGCAAGCGGCGATCGGCTATCCGCTCACCGTGCATGGCACCGGTGGCCAAACCCGAGCATTCATTCATATTCGTGATTCCGTGCGTTGCGTTCAACTCGCACTGGAAAACAGGCCCGAAAAAGGCGAGCGGGTCAAGATTTTCAATCAAATGACCGAGAGCCACCAGGTGGGAGAACTCGCCAAGAAAGTGGCTGCCCTGACGGGAGCTCAGGTGAACAATCTTCCCAATCCACGCAATGAAGCCGTTGAAAACGATCTGATCGTGGACAACCGCTGCTTTATCGAGCTGGGGCTTCAACCGACCACCCTCGACGATGGCCTTCTGAAAGAGGTGGTTGAGATCGCAACACGTTATGCGGATCGTTGCGACCGAAATCGCATCCTCTGCACATCGGCATGGACCAAGACGCAGGCCCAAGCCATTGGTAACGCCTCCTGATCGGACTCACCCTTGAAAATCGCCTTCTTCACCGAAACCTTCCTCCCCAAAGTCGACGGCATCGTCACCCGGCTCACGAAAACGGTGAAACATCTCGTGGATGCAGGGGATGAGGTTGTGGTGTTCTGTCCAGAAGGCGCACCCAGCCACTACATGGGAGCCAAGGTGGTGGGTGTTCCCGCCATGCCCTTACCTCTCTATCCGGAGCTCAAGTTGGCCCTGCCACGTCCAGCGGTCTCCGACGCCATCGACGACTTTCAGCCGGACCTGATTCACGTGGTCAATCCGGCTGTCCTTGGCTTGGGAGGAATCTGGCTCGCCAAGACCAAAGCCATCCCTCTCCTCGCCAGTTATCACACCCATCTGCCGAAATACCTCGAACACTATGGGATGGGCATGCTCGAACCCTTGCTGTGGGAACTTCTCAAAGCGGCCCATAACCAAGCCGTTCTCAATCTCTGTACATCCACAGCGATGGTGCAGGAGCTCAGCGAAAAAGGGATTCAGCACACAGCTCTTTGGCAGCGAGGGGTGGATACAGACCTGTTCCGACCCGAATTAAGAAGTCCGGAATTACGTCAACGGTTGCTTGGGCAGTACGACGACCGCGGAGCACTTTTGCTTTATGTGGGACGCCTCTCCGCTGAAAAGCAGATCGAACGGATCCGTCCGGTTCTTGAAGCATTGCCCGAGACGCGATTAGCTCTCGTGGGTGATGGACCCCACCGCCAGCAACTGGAGAAACATTTCGAAGGGACAGCAACCACCTTCGTTGGCTACCTCTCCGGTGAAGAGCTCGCTGGCGCCTATGCCAGTGGAGACGCCTTCCTCTTTCCTTCGAGCACCGAAACCCTCGGCCTCGTCCTCCTGGAAGCGATGGCCGCTGGCTGCCCCGTCGTAGGCGCCAATCGCGGCGGCATTCCCGACATCATCACGGATGGGGTGAACGGCTGCCTTTATGAACCAGACGGAGCCGACTCAGGAGCCGCAAGCTTGATCAAGGCCACAGGAAAGTTGTTGGGAAATGACCTCGAACGTCAGGCCCTGCGCAATGCTGCTCGGTCAGAAGCTGAACGTTGGGGTTGGGCCGGAGCAACGGAACAGCTGCGTGGCTACTACCGACAAGTGCTCTCTCAACAACTCAGGGAAGCCGCATAAATCAAGTCTGCTTTCGATTACGGTTCCATACTTCAACAATTTTCTTGGCCATCGGTAGAGCATGCACCGATCCACCACCGGGAGTGTTCTGAGCAAAGGCCACCACCACAATCTCGCCTTGGGGGTAAGGGGCAAAGCAGGCAAACCAAGCATGATCTGCACCACCGGTGCTGTCTTCCGCCGTCCCCGTCTTCCCTGCTGAGGCAGGCATGCCTTCACCATTCATTCCATAGCCGGTGCCGTCTTCAACCACCTTGCGCAACCCTTCGCGGATTTTGGCGAGCGTTGACGGCTTGATGGGAACCTTCGTCCGCCGCGGTGGGGCGGTCCAGTCCAGACCTTGATCAGCAAGGTGAGGAGTCACAAGCCAACCCCCGTTAGCAAACACGCTGTAAGCGCGAGCCAATTGAAGAGGGGTGATCTGAACCACCGATTGGCCAATCGAAGCCGAAGCCATGTCTTCGGGAATCCAAGGGGTGGAACCAGGTTCTGCCCAGCCACGCCCTTCAGCCGCCCAATCTTCGTCACCAACAAGCCCCACGTTTTCCTCCCATCCAATCTCAATTCCCGTCTTACGACCGAAACCAAGTTCAGTAGCCGCTTTCTTCAGAGCTAACGAACCCGAGCCCACGCCCACTTGATAAAAAAAGGTGTTACTGGAGAAGCGCAAGGCATCGGCATAGCCGATGCGACCGAATCCGGTACCGTTGTGATCCGGAAAGCAATGGCCTCCATAGGTGATGCAGGCGGTGGTGTTTAACTTGACCTCAGGAGGAAATTTGCCTGTCGCCATCCCAGCCATCGCGGTAACAGGCTTCCACGTGCTGCCTGGGTCATAGGCGTTCATGGCACGGCTTAAAAGCGGCTTGCGAGGGTTGGAAAACAGCGCGTCATATTCCTTCTGCGTGGTGACTAACTTCGAGAAAAAATTGGGATCAAAATGAGGCTTACTGGCGAGTGCCAAAAGTGCTCCAGTCCGTGGATTCATAGCGACGATTGCCCCGCCTGGCTTGTCAGCCAGCACCTGTTCAGCCGCCATCTGCAAATCAAGATCCAGCGTGAGGGTTAGATCCTTGCCCGCCACCGATGGACGATCCCCAAGGTGCCGCTGCACCTCCCCCATCGCGTTCACTTCCAGCATTTGACCTCCCCACTCGCCGCGCAAATGGGACTCATAGGCAGCCTCCACCCCGATTCGACCAATCCGATCACGAATTTTGTAACCGCGCTCTGCCAGCGCCGTGTATTCCTCTTCCGTGATGGGCTGGGTGTAGCCCAAAGCATGGGCTGCGAGCGTTCCATGGGGGTAGAAGCGCAGAATGTCCACATCCACCTGTGCTCCCTTCAAACCAAGGGACTGCTCCCGAAAACGCAACACCTGCTCAGGTGTGAGTTTTGTAGCCAGATTGATTCGATAGCCATTGCGATCAGGCGCCGACTGGCGTCGCTGATCCAGTGTTGATGGGTTGAGATCCAAAAGGGCGGCCAAGCGGTCTCGCAACTGGGGCCAACCTGCGTCATCCACCAATCGAGGCTCGATATAGAGCGAATAGGTGAGCTTGCTGGATGCCAGAACTCGTCCTTTGCGATCCAGAAGACGCCCTCGCGTGGGAGATCGGGGAACTAGGCGGATGCGATTTTCATCGGCCAGTTCGCGATAACGAGGGCCCTCCAACACCTGGAGCCACACCAAACGGGCGACCATCGCACTGCAGAACAAAAGAACCAGACCCAACAAAACCAATGGCTGTTGACGCATGCCGCTCTGTCGCTGACCGTCCCTTGGCGGAGAGCTGGAGCTGGTCATGCCTTAAGAACTCTTTTTCTCAATCCGACTCTCCAAAACCTGAAGACGCTGCTTGATCCTCTCCAGCACGTCACGCAACTGCTGCTCTTCCTGTTCAGGAGATCTGCTTTCATCCAAAACGTCGTGGCAATCGGAAACAGGATCCTCCACGGCAACCTGAACAGACATCACGGGGTTCCCCAAACCAGGGCTGAATTGATCCAGGCGTTCTCGCACATCTTTTGCAGCTTGCTCTCCTTCATCGCGCAGATCACCCAAGGGATCTGATGCCCCTGAAGTGAATGGTTCCACGACTTTGGAGGGTCCACCCGTGCGAACACGCTCAACCAAGGCAAGACCGACTGGCAACACGTCCTGCATCAAGGTCAAACGCAAAGTATCGAACGGTTGGCTCTCAGCCATGCCTGAACCAGAACTCAACGACTCCCAGTCTGCTGCGGAGGAGGCAGAAGTGCTGGACAACTTGACTGGGAAGACCCCAGCCACCAGCCACCAACACCTGTGAACACCAACAAGGCGACAACGGGTGCCAAAGCCTGATGAGTCGCCTCCAAAGCCAGCCATTCCCTCCAAGAGCGCCAGAAACGGTCACGCACAAAGCGACGCCTCTCCCTTGAATCCTGCTTGGCACGCCGCCGGTAGGACTTCTCAACCCAGCGCTCAAAGGATCGTTTCTTGGTGATGGCCATCTTCCGCTCGACCTCGAGAAGATGACCTGAGCTCAGTTCAGGGTGAAACGTTCCGATCAGTTCAAGGCTTTTGAGGAACATCTCCACAGCTCCATCCTTGATCTCCTGATCAGAATCTGACAGCAGAGTCCAATCCAGTTCCGGATAAAAGCGTTTGCGATTAACAGAGATCTGTTCCTCGGGAAGCTGACCGGGTTCTCGTAACCAACGATCGGTGTTGCTGTCGAAGCGACGCCAGTACAAAAACGGGTTGATATAGATCGTTTTCCCCGCCAACAGGATGCTGTCCTGCTGAAGACGACGCTGAAGCTGTAGGTCCTGCTCTTGAGCAGCGGTCAAGGGTTTGATGCCGGGCGCCAAGGGTACCGAGCCTCACGCTCACCCACCAGCCCCCCGTCAAGCTCATTCCCACTCAATGGTTCCTGGCGGCTTGCTGGTGATATCCATCACAACGCGATTGACCCCATCCACCTCATTCACGATCCGGTTGGAAATCGTTTCCATCAGGTCGTAGGGCAGGCGGGACCAATCAGCGGTCATGCCGTCCTCACTGGAGACGCAACGCAGAACCACAGGCCAGGCATAGGTGCGCTTGTCGCCCATCACACCCACGGAGCGGACAGGAAGAAGCACCGCAAAGGCTTGCCAGATGTCGTGATAGAGGCCTGCCGCATTGACTTCCTCGCGAACAATCAAATCGGCATCGCGTAAACAATCGAGCTTTTCCTCCGTGACTTCTCCGAGAATGCGAATTGCCAAACCAGGACCTGGGAAGGGATGGCGACGCACGATTTCCTCAGGCAATCCAAGCGAGCGGCCCACCTTGCGAACTTCGTCCTTAAAAAGCTTGCGAAGCGGTTCCACCAACTTGAACTGAAGATCCTTCGGAAGCCCACCCACGTTGTGATGGCTCTTGATCTTCACCGCAACACGCTCACCGGTTTTGGGATCCACGTTGGTACCAGCACTTTCGATCACATCGGGATAGAGCGTG
>WTGE01000472.1 GCA_011525445.1 Synechococcus sp. CO36386bin_37 | reverse complement strand
GTTCGCGCCTTCGCCGCCGAACCTTGGCTTGAGAAGCGCTTCGAAGCTGAAATCGATCAACACCGTCAAGCTCGTTACAACACCTATCGCCTTGTTGCTCTTCAACACCCTGTGGTGGGGATTATCGAAGTCCTCGGATTCGCCACCGTTCTGGTCTTGGCAGCGATCAGAATCAGCACTGGCGATCTTGAAGTTCCCGGACTGATCAGCTATCTCACCGGTCTGGTCCTGCTGATCGATCCAATCGCACACGTCACCTCCAATTACAACGAATTTCAACAAGGGCAGTCCTCTCTGCGGCGTTTACGTGAGATCGAAAAGCAGCCCTCCGAACCAGCAGACTCAACTCCAGCTCTTCCTCTGGGACAACTTCGTGGAGACCTGAATTTTGACCAGGTGGAATTCGGCTATGTACCGGGACAAGCCGTACTCAAAAACTTCAATTTATCGATCAAAGCTGGACAGGTTGTTGCGCTTGTGGGCCCTTCAGGAGCCGGAAAAACAACTCTTTTCTCTCTGTTACTGCGCTTCAATCGCGTGGACAAAGGCACACTTCTCTTTGATGGAAAGGACTTGAGTCAGGTCAAAGCTCGCGAGCTTCGCCAACAAGTTGCCCTGGTCCCACAACGCAGCAGTGTGTTCTCTGGAACGATCGCGGAAGCGATTCGATTCGGCCGGAATTGCACACAAGAAGAGCTTCATCATGCTGCACAGCTGGCCAATGCTCACGATTTCATTCTTTCTCTGCCTCGCGGCTACAACACACACCTTGAGGAGAGAGGAACGAACGTGTCAGGAGGACAGCTCCAGCGCATTGCGATCGCCAGAGCCGTGCTGGGAAACCCTGCCCTGATGTTGCTAGATGAAGCCACAAGTGCTCTCGATGCAGAGGCGGAGGCTGCCGTACAACTCGGGCTCAAGCAGGCGATGCAAGGACGAACCGTCATTGTGATTGCCCACCGACTGGCCACTGTCCAGGAAGCTGATTTGATCGTGGTGCTGGAGGATGGCCAAATCAGTCAACAGGGCACTCATGACGATCTGATGAATCGGGGAGGCCGATATCGAGACCTTTGCGAGCGACAATTCATCCGAATCAAAGAATGAATCGATTCAGATCAGACGTGAGCCAATAAAATCCTGGCGATTGCTTCCATTTGATGACCAGCTCCTCTGTTTCCCAAGACCAGAATCCCATTCTGACCTTCGAGGGGAAGCGCTACGACCTCAATGCGCTACCTGATGAGCTGAAAGAGCTCGTGAGAGGGATGCAAGTTGCTGACGCCCAGTTACGCATGCATGAAGACACTCTGAAAGTGCTCGCAGTCGGCCGTCAGACGATGGCGATGCAGCTGAACGAACGCCTCAAACAAATCAGCCCTCTTCCAGAGAACGCTTGAAGTTGTAGTCGCCGGTGAGCTTAAAGACCACTGGCGACAACAGAAGCAAAGACACAAGATTTGGAAGTGCCATCAAGCCATTCAGCGTGTCAGCAACACCCCAAACAACACCACGATCTCCTGCCACTGAGCCAATCACGACAACGGCAACCCAGACAAAACGGAAGGGCTTGATCGCCCTTTCGCCAAACAAGAACTCCGTACACCGTTCTCCATAAAAGCTCCAACCAAGAACGGTGGTGAACGCAAAGACGACAAGGCCGGCGGTGACCACCCATCCGGCGCCGCTGAGGCCTGTATTGAAAGCCAAAATCGATAAGTTCGCACCGGACTCACCGCTGCCATAAACACCACTGGTGATGATCACCAGTGCCGTCAACGTGCAGAGGATCAAGGTATCGATCACGGTGCCCAACATTGCAACACTGCCTTGACGCACTGGATCATCGGTTTTGGCGGCAGCATGGGCAATCGGTGCACTGCCAAGACCGGCTTCGTTTGAAAAAATGCCGCGCTTGAATCCCATGAGAACCACCTGCCCTACCGCTCCACCAACAGCGGCTTCTCCACTGAATGCGTTGGAAAAAATTGTTCCAAAAGCAGCAGGTACATCAACGATATTGATTCCTAAAACAACAACGCAAGCAAGGATGTAGAGAATGGTCATAGCTGGGACCAAGGCTGAGGCTGCTTGTGAAATCCGATCAATTCCTCCAATGATCACAGCAAAAACAAGCACACCAAGAATGAGTCCTGTTAACAACCTGGGAATGCCAAAGCCTGCCAATGCACTGGAGACTTCGAAACATTGAACTCCGTTGCCAATGCCAAAACCAGCAAGCATTCCAAATGTGGCAAACAGAACAGCTAGCCACTGCCAGTGATCACCAAGACCGTTGCGTATGTAATACATCGGACCGCCAACATGGTTCCCGAGAGTATCGACCTCGCGATATTTCACAGCCAGCACAGCCTCGCCATATTTAGTTGCGATACCAAAGACAGCAATCACCCACATCCAAAAAACAGCCCCGGGTCCACCCACAGCGATGGCACCAGCTACACCTGCAATGTTGCCAGTGCCGATAGTGGCAGACAGAGATGTCATCAAAGCTGCAAATGGAGAAATATCTCCTTCATCAGAGGTAGTCGTTCTCTTAGCCAGCACGCGGACGCCAAAGATCAAGCGCTGCAAGGGCATCAAGCGGAGGCCGAACATCAAAAAAAAGCCCGTCGCCGCAATCAAAATGACCATCGGCCAACCCCATACAATCCCATTGATGGGATCGTTGACTGCCGAAATCAGTTTTTCCATCCATCAGCTGAAGTTCTGCTGATGGTGCCACATTTCAGACGGTTGTCAGGTCCTCAAAGCGAAAAGTCTGCTCGCTTCCAGGGGAATCAGCGAAAGCATCGGTGCGGATGTTGCGCTCGCTCAGGACCCAGAAGCCACCCTCAGAAAGTGGAGTAAAAGTGTCGACGAAGTGATTCATTCCTCCGCGCAACTCGCCGCTCGCAGGGTCAGAATATTGACTGGTGTAAGCGCGACTGAGATATCCGTCTCCGGTGTCAGTTGTACTTTCGGTATGGATGGTAACTACCGTCCCATGAATGTGACGGTGGACCATCGTGACAATATTGTTTTTGATCCTGTATTTATCACCTTTACCTTTACCGCCAATAATGACTTCCAGACCTGCTTCAGTTAAATCGCCAGCCGTAAATGTATTTTCAGAGTGGGTCTGTTCAAAAGTACGACGTACCCTATGAATACACACTTCCCACAATTGTGAAGCGATTGCTTTTTCAACCTCATTATCAGTAACTCCCTCAACCTTTGCTTTTAAATCAGAACCAACTCGAAATGATCCTTCCATGGATTGATCACGTTGCGACCAAATGCAGCGACCAGCGTATCCAGGAAATCCTGGATCCCAGGTGTACCGGTTCTGATAAGCAGCACGAAAAGCATCTCGGCAATCACTCCCTGGAGCGATTGCAGGTTCTGAGGTAGTCGTCAAGAGAGCACAATTAATCTCTCACGACCCTACTGGTCCGTTAGGGGTTGATGAACATCCTGCAACGCGTGTATGACGGTTGTACGAGTTTGCAAGGCCTGAATCGCCTCCACAGCAGCACGAGCTCCCGCAAGCGTTGTGAGTGTGGGAACGGAATAATCGAGAGCAGCCCTACGCAGATAACGATCGTCATGGGCTGCTTGTCGACCGATGGGGGTGTTGATCACCAACTGCACGTCGCCAGAGCGAATAATGTCTTCAATATTGGGTCGTCCCTCATGCACTTTGAGAACGGGTTGAACGTCTAATCCTTCGTCGAGCAACGCCTTTGCCGTACCTGAGGTTGCTATCAACTTGAATCCCAGGTTCACCAATTGGCGAGCCACTGGAACCAACGCCGGCTTGTCGCGATCATGCGTAGAGAGAAAAATCCTTCCTGAAGTCGGAAGTGCATCACCAGCTGCCAGTTCTGCCTTGGCGTAGGCCATTCCAAAATCAGTGGAGGAACCCATCACCTCTCCAGTGGAGCGCATCTCTGGACCCAGAAGTGAATCAGCACCAGGGAAACGACGAAACGGAAGCACAGCCTCTTTTACACACTGCAAGGGTGGGAGCGGCTCCGAAATCAGGCCAATATCGCCAAGAGTTTCACCAGCCATCAAACGCGTTGCCACCCGTGCCAGGGGAACTCCTGTGGCTTTCGCCACAAACGGAACAGTTCGGGATGCACGGGGATTGGCCTCAATGATGAAAACCTTTTCCTCTCCGTCAGCCGCACGTTGCACGGCAAACTGCAAATTGATCAGGCCTTGAACCTTGAGCGTGGTTGCCAGAGCCTCACTCCAATGCCGGATCAGAGACAAAGCGTCTTCACTCAATGAAATTGATGGCAAACAACAGGCTGAATCTCCGGAGTGAATGCCCGCCGGTTCGATGTGTTCCATCAACCCACCAATGACCACGGTGCCCTCTCGATCGCAAAGGGCGTCAACATCCACCTCAACAGCATTTTCCAAATACTGGTCAATCAAGACCGGGTGGTCAGGCTCCACTTGGACGGCTTCCTTCATATAGCGGTTTAACTCCGATTCGTCGTATACAACTTCCATGGCACGACCACCCAAGACATAGGAGGGACGAACAACCACTGGATAGCCAACTTCACCCGCCACAATCCTGGCTTCGTGTTCGCTACGAGCTAAACCATTACGAGGCTGACGAATCTCAAGTTCACGCAAAATTGATTCAAATTGTTCTCGATCTTCGGCAAGATCGATTGATTTTGGTGAAGTTCCCCAAATCGAAGTTCCTGTCGACAATCCCTTTGGTGTTGCCAACCAATTCAGCAGAGGCAGCGCAAGCTTGAGAGGGGTTTGTCCCCCAAATTGAACGATCACTCCACTAGGTTGCTCCGCTTCAATCACATTCAAAACATCTTCAAGAGTTAGAGGTTCAAAATAAAGGCGATCACTACTGTCATAATCAGTTGAAACAGTTTCTGGATTGCTGTTCAACATCACCGTCGCATAGCCACAATCCTGTGCTGAGAAAGAAGCATGACAACAACAGTAATCAAATTCAATACCTTGACCAATTCTGTTTGGCCCACCTCCCAAAATCATCAATTTCGACCTTTCTTCCTTAACAACCTCAGTTGAAGGAGCCAATGCACGCATGCTTCCATCAGGTTGAAGACGAAAGAACGGCCTTTCATACGTTGAATAATGATAAGGGGTAGATGACGCAAATTCAGCAGCACAAGTATCTACAGTTTTAAAGACAGGCTTGACACCAAGCCGTTCACGTTGATCACGTACTTTCAATTCTGTACTATCAACAAACCAAGCAATCTGACGATCAGAATACCCTAAACTTTTTAATTTAAAAAGAGCAGCTTCGTCAAGATTGCCAAGAGATTGTCCTTTTAAAAGTGTATTTTCAGCGTCAATCAGACCTCTCATTTTTGCAAGAAACCAAGGGTCTATAGAACTGAGTTCGTGAATATGAGAATCTGTCATTCCTGCAACCATTGCGCTCCTGACAGTCAGAATTCGATTTGGGGAGGGCGTCCGCAGTGAACGCTCAAGATCGGTGATCGACGAGAAGGGTTCTGGACGATCTCCACCCCAGCCAGAGAGGCCCGTCTCCAGCGACCGCAACGCTTTTTGGAATGACTCTTCAAAGCTGCGACCAATGGCCATTGCTTCACCAACGGACTTCATCGCCGTGGTGAGAACAGCTGGTGACCCGCGGAACTTTTCAAAAGCAAAACGAGGCACTTTTGTGACTACATAATCAATCGTAGGTTCAAAACAAGCAGGTGTTTTTCCAGTGATGTCGTTGAGAATTTCGTCGAGTGTGTATCCCACGGCTAGGCGTGCTGCGATCTTGGCGATAGGGAATCCTGTGGCCTTACTCGCCAAAGCCGACGAGCGACTCACCCTTGGATTCATTTCAATCACCACCACTTCACCGTCGGAAGGATTAATTGCGAATTGAATATTGCTGCCGCCAGTGGCCACTCCAATCTCACGAATGATTGCGATTGATTGATCGCGCAGACGTTGATATTCCCGATCTGTGAGGGTTTGTGCCGGAGCCACGGTAATGGAGTCGCCGGTGTGGACTCCCATGGGATCCAAATTCTCAATACTGCAAACAATCACAACGTTGTCAGCGAGGTCACGCATCACCTCCAGCTCAAATTCTTTCCAGCCGAGCAACGATTTCTCAATCAAAATTTGAGACACGGGGCTGGCATCCAGCCCCGTTTTGCAGATAGCAGTGAATTCTTCCGGGTTGTAGGCAATGCCCCCTCCACTGCCACCCAGCGTGAAAGCGGGGCGAATAATGCGTGGATAACTGCCGATCGAGGCACCAACCGCCTCAGCTTCTTCGAGGTTGGACGCAATTCCCGACGGACACACATGAACGCCAATGCGCTCCATGGCCTCTTTGAACAATTGACGATCTTCCGCCTTTTGAATCGCCTTTAGATCAGCGCCGATTAGGGAAACTCCAAAGCGGTCGAGTGTTCCGTCTTCAGCCAGAGTGACGGCCAGATTAAGGGCCGTCTGTCCCCCCATGGTTGGCAGTAGCGCATCCGGACGCTCTTTCTCAATCACCCTCGTGACGACCTCAGGGGTCAGAGGCTCGACATAAGTCCGATCCGCCATTTCCGGGTCGGTCATGATTGACGCTGGATTTGAGTTGATCAGAATCACCTCAAAACCCTCTGCCCTCAAGGCTTTGCAAGCCTGGGTACCTGAATAGTCAAACTCGCAAGCTTGTCCGATCACAATTGGACCGGAACCCAACAGGAGGATGCGATGAAGATCGTTCCGCCTAGGCATGGGCTCTTAATGCAGCCAAACCTGCCAATATTCCCACGAGGAGGCAATGAAAAAGATTCCTCCGTCAACCTTTTCGGTCTTCAGACCGCTAACTTTGGTTTAAAGGTGTTCTAGATCCACCATGAGTGAGCTTCAGCGACTGAAAGGGTTGCTGCCACCAGAGATGCAGAGCTGGGTATTTGTGGAGGCTGCTGCTGCTGTGGAACCTGCCTTAATCACTCTTGAAGAAATCGGCAGAGACGAAGTTGAAATTCAGGTGGATCTTGATCTTTGGGACAGCCTGGCTCTCGACCACAGAAATCTGCTCTTCTGGCACGAAGTTGGTCGCATTCAGAACGACACCATCCCGCGAGATGGATGGGAGATGGCAGCCCTTGCCATCGGTCTCGGTGGAGCCATTGGTGAGCTATGGGTTCAAGACGGTTTGCTCTTGTTCATGGCCTTGGGTTTATCCGGCTTCGCCGGCTACCGGCTGTACCTCAAAAACAATGCGGAGAAACGCCTTCGCGATGCCATTGCAGCAGATGAGCGGGCCATCGATTTGGCGTGTCGGTTCGGCTACAGCGTTCCAAATGCGTATAAAAGCCTAGGAGGTGCTCTGAAAGAACTCGTGGAACAAACTCGCAAAAAGAAAAAGCGTAGTTTTTATGAAGATCGGCTTGAAGCACTCCGCAAAAGTGCCAGCAAAGCAAGAGCCGAAATGGCACAGCAGCAGGGATCCCGTCAATCCGTTACCAGTGAGAATGTCTATGGATAGTGAACAATTAGCTGAACTTGCTGCAGATGCCTGCGATGACAGAAAAGGAGTCGATATCCAACTCATCCGCGTGGATGAAGTTTCAAGCCTGGCGGATTGGTTGGTGATCGCTGGAGGCCAAAGCGATGTTCAAGTGAAAGCGATTGCCCGATCTGTGGAAGATCGTCTTGAAGAGGAAGCCCAACGACTCCCCCTACGCAAAGAAGGGCTGAATGAAGGGCGCTGGGCTTTATTGGACTACGGGGAACTGATCGTGCATGTCCTTCAATCACAGGAACGCGGTTACTACGACTTGGAATCGTTTTGGAGCCACGGAGAACGCCGTTCCCACCTAGCCTCCGAGAATTCCCTAAGCCGCTGACATTCGTGCCTATGTCTGCGACAACCTCTTGCCCTGTTCCACCCGAGCAACGTCCCCAAGAAGAGTTCACACAACTCAGTCAATCTTGGTTTTTTGCCTGGCCGCGTTATCGCCAAATCGATCTGGATAAAGCTTTGATCCTGAGTTGGCTATTGATTGTTCCAATCACAGTGCTGATTGCAAGCGGCAGCTTGAATTTGCGTCAAGATCCTCTTCGCTTGGTGCTCGCAGGCGCTGTGTCAGGACTTGTGTTGCCGATGTTGCTGCTCGTGCGTCAATGGCTCGGATGGAGTTATATCCACAAGCGGCTTCTCTCGGAACGTGTGGAATACGAAGAGTCAGGTTGGTATGACGGCCAAGTCTGGGAGAAACCTCTGTCATGGAGGGAGAGGGATCTTCTCCTCGCACAACACGAAGTCCGTCCCATCCTCGGTCGACTCGGCAGAGCGATGGCAACAACGACAGGACTGATTCTTGGTGGAGCCAGTCTCTGTCAGGCTCTCTAAATCGCTTACTGTCTTCAATGACGCTTCCTTCTGGCTACGGCAGCGCGTCCACATCAACCAGCTGTCCTGCCTTCGAGGTCGTGTTGAAAAGAGGTTCATCGGTGGAATCAAACCATCGGGTCCATGCCGTTGTCTGTGATTCAAAAGGAAGAGTCCTGATGAAAGCAGGACGAGCGAATCAAGAAGCCTTCATCAGATCAGCACTCAAACCCTTTCAGGCCCTGCCCGCTGTCAGCAGCGGCACCTGCGGAACTTATGACTTCGGCGAACGGGGATTAGCGATTAGTTGCGCGTCTCATGCAGGAACACCCGAACACGCGAGGGAAGCGTTCCGGCTGCTCTGGAATGCACAGCTTGAAACGGATGCGCTGCAATGCCCTATTCCTTCATGGGGTCGTAGTCCGTTGGAACACAATTGCTCGGGCAAACACGCAGCCTTCCTGGCCACATCCAGAAAAATGGGTTGGCCTTTGGAGAGTTACCTTCAAGGTGACCATCCTCTTCAACAGGAAATCAATCGACGAGTGGGTGAATTACTCGGACTCCCTCCGGATGAGTTGGTTGCAGAACGGGATGACTGCGGCGCACCAACTCTCCTCTTGCAGCTCTCCCAAATGGCCTTGCTCTATGCACACCTTGGAGCCTCTACCCAAGCCGAACTGGAGCAAATCAGTAGAGCCATCCTTGCCCACCCCAAGCTCGTTTCCGGAGAGGGCCGTTTCGATACTGAATTGATGACCCGCTCCCATCAGCAGGTGATCAGCAAAGGCGGTGCTGAAGGCATTCAGTGCCTCAGCAGAACAGGAGATGGACTCGGAGTTGCAATCAAAGTGGAGGACGGTTCACGACGTGCGAAACAAGCCGTGGCACTTCATCTACTGCGCCAACTTGACTGGATGACGCCAGGAAGCTTGGACGAATTGGAAGACCAGGTCCTGATCATGGGTCCAGGAGTGCGTCTTGAAGTGATCGGCGAATTGCGCGTCTGACCCTCACAATCGTTGTTTCTGCGAACACCGAGTTGTATGATTCGTACGTCAGCGCGGGGTAGAGCAGTCTGGTAGCTCGTCGGGCTCATAACCCGAAGGTCGGGAG
>WTGE01000466.1 GCA_011525445.1 Synechococcus sp. CO36386bin_37 | reverse complement strand
GCATATGAGATTGGTATTATTTGTGGGGTCAGTGTGACGATTATTGGTATATCAGTCACAGTGCTAATGGCTTTAGCTGATGCTTCAACGAGACCTTATAGTCATTGGCTTTCAGGACAAATTATGTTTTGAATTTCTTAATAAAAAAATTGCATAATTCACAAAAATTATTTATTTATGAAATAAAGCAATTTGATTGATTCTTGTTTTCTCTTTATTTTAAGCCCATTGGAGTTTTAGACGTTTATGGGCTAGAAGCTTTATTTGCTTTCCTCTTCAATCTCAGCTTCTCTGGCTCCGAGGACCAAAGCTGCTAAAAAAGGAGCAATTGCGATTGCGGTCAGAATTTCCAAGGTTTTTTTACTTTTATTCATTATTACCGTTTTTGTATTGGATTGCGTAATCGACGCTACAGGCGTGCGTGGGTGAGTATTAATACTTGTTTGGCTCTGTTTTGGGGCCTCAGTCAGGGTTGAGTTGCATGACAGCTCGTTCGAGAGCATCTCTTCTGCTTCCTACTAGTTCCTGGATACGGAATTGTTGTAGGCGAACTTTCACCTTTCCGTTGGCCCCTGCAATCAATACTTGCCTGTGGTGATGTTTCGCTTCTTCTACCATTCGTTCAATCGCCAACGTTGCAGTGATTCCAAGATGAGGTACTTCAGTAACGTCAAGCAGCAGAATTTTGTATTGTCTAATCTGATTCATTCGTTCGCTGATCCCCTTCGCAGCGCCGAAACTCAGAGGACCTTGTAATTTGAACAATATGAGTGCATCGCCACAACGTTTCATGAGATGTTGCTCATCCTGATTTAATTGACTTTTCCCTTCCGTATTCATGCTTTCTATCTGATGATTTGTAATCGATTCAATTGTCAGTAGATTGGCTACAAACATCCCTACTAATACTGCTCCTATTAAATCCCAGAATACAGTCATTAGAAGTACCCCCCACATCACAAGAGCCGTTTTGATTGATAACCGGTGTGCCCTTGATAGAAATCCCCAGTCGATGATATCTAAGCCCACCTTGATTAATATTCCAGCCAAAAGTGCCTCGGGAATGTTTTCAGCAAGTGGGCCTGCCCCGAGCAATAGAATTAGCAGGAAAATGGAATGCGCCATTCCCGAGATGGGAGTTCTCCCCCCTGATTTGATGTTGATGACTGTGCGCATTGTCGCTCCAGCCCCTGGAAGACCGTTGAGCAGTCCTGCGGTGGTGTTTGCAATGCCTTGGCCGATTAACTCACGGTTGGAGTGGTGACGGCTCTGGCTAATGTTGTCAGCGACCAGTGAAGTGAGTAAGGAGTCAATGGAGCCGAGTACGGCGAGGACAAGGCCGGCTCTTAGTAATACAGGGAAATGATCCTTCAAATTTGGCAGACTGAAAGTTAGACCTCCTTCAGGAATGTTCCCAATTCTGGGCAAGTCGTCCTGGAATAACGCCAGCGAGATTGGCGTAATCACCATCAGAGCGATTAGCGGTGAAGGGATCCAATTGCTGATTTTTTTTGGTGTTAAAAATACAACCGCTAGAGTGAGCAATCCGACTGTTAAGGCGGCAGGTTTTGGCTCGAACTGGTAGACGATGGTGCTCAATGAGGTGATGACACCACCCCGGCTATTAATTCCAAGAAGTGGTCCAATCTGCAGGCAGAGAATAATGACACCAATCCCAGACATGAATCCTGAGATGACTGAATAAGGGACAAGCGTGATGTATCGCCCGAGTCGCAGAATCCCCATCAGGATCTGAATCAGACCGCCGATCAAAACCGCACCCATCACGAGCGGCAGCAGTTCGTTGCTTCCCAGCTCACGCGAGACGCCAACAGCTGTGAGTGTGCCAATGACTCCGGCAACGGTCACGCTCATGGGCCCCGTAGGACCCGTGACTTGAGCCGGAGTCCCACCGAACAGGGCGGCAAGGAAGCCTGTGACGATGGCCCCATACAGCCCGTAGATCGCTCCGCCATGGCCCAGTGCCGCATTGCCAAAGGCAAGTGCAAGGGGTAACGCGACTACGGCCGCTGTGAGACCTCCCAATAGGTCCCCTCTCCAATGCTTCCAGGAGAAGCTTTGAATCAACGCCATGTGTGGACGGCTCATGGTTTAGGGAGTGTTCGGCATCGATGTCCAAACCCTTAGTTCGTCCAGTGTTTGCACCCCTTCACGACGCTCACCGTTCGGCAGGATCCAAGTCGGGAAGGCACGAATCTTTGCTGTTTGACAAGCTGCCGCTTGTATCGGTAATTCCTTTGGTTTACCGCATTCCACATAGGGAAGTTGGCTCGCAGCATCTCCGAATAATCGGGATTGTGCGTTGCAAGCAGGGCAGCGCCATGAGCCGTAATACAACACATTCGATCGTTTGAGGTGGGCTGCAAGATCCTCTGCTTTGGGATTTGCCTTGGCAGGGAATGCCATCAGAAGCCCGGTAGCACAGGCGATGACGGGGAGAATTTTGGATATATCAACCATTGATTCAATGTACGAACGGTCTGCCGTTCGGGCATCCCACCATTGCTCGAGTGCGCATCCACAGACGAAACTGACGGAAATCTGTTCGGCAACCCAAGAGGTTGATAGATGCCATGGCCGGCAGTGGCTACCGCGACTACTTCAAAGTGCTGGGTGTGGAGCGCAGTGCGAGTGCTGATGAGGTGAAGCGCGCGTTTCGCAAGCTGGCTCGGAAGTATCACCCGGATGTGAATCCTGATGATCGAGATGCTGAGGCGCGCTTCAAAGAAGTCAGCGAAGCCTATGAGGTTCTTTCCGATCCTGATAAGCGCCGCCGCTATGAACAATTTGGCCAGTATTGGAATCAGGCTGGCACTCCGGGAGGAGCAGGCCCAGCGGGATTTGATGTTGATTTTGGGCGTTACGGAAACTTTGATGATTTCATCAATGATCTTCTAGGGCGTTTCGGAGGTGGTGCTGGTTCCTCTGGCTATTCAGCAGGGAATTCAGGCTTTGGAGGAGGGTTTCCAGGCGGAGGCTTTCCAGGTGGAGGCTTTTCTCGTGGTGCAACGAGACCACCACTCAACCTTGATGCAGAGGCTGCCCTGAATGTCAGTTTCTCTGAGGCTTTCCGTGGTGCTGAGCGCACCCTTTCTGTCAATGATGAACGGGTTCAAGTTCGGATACCCGCTGGGGTGAAAAGCGGATCCAAGCTGCGATTGAAAGGCAAAGGCAATGTGCAACCGGGTACAGGTCGTCGCGGAGATCTGTATCTGTTGTTGGAGGTGAAACCGCACCCCATCTGGAAGTTGGATGGTGATCAGTTGCGGGCGGATTTGCCCGTCGCATTCGATGAACTTGTCTTAGGAGGCACTGTGAAGGTCATGACGCCGGATGGCGAGGCTGAGGTTTCCATCCCAGCAGGAACAGCTCCAGGTAGGAGCCTTCGTTTGCGAGGGAAGGGCTGGCCCGGCAAGTCCGGTCGTGGCGATCTGCTGTTCACGCTTGATCTTCAATGGCCCAGCCGGTGGACGAAGGAACAGCACCAGCTGCTTGAACAGCTCCAGCAGAGTCGCGACGGCGATCTGCGTCAACAATGGCTGAAGAAGGCCACCTTTTAGGACAGCATTTACGATTTCAACCCCAAAAGACTGGTTTTAAACATGGACATCACCTATCGCCCCCGCCGTTTACGGCGCTCCCCAGCCTTGAGGGCGATGGTGCGCGAAAACCAATTGTTACCAACCGATTTCATTTACCCACTGTTTGTACACGAGGGTGCAGAAGTGGAGCCGATTGGTGCCATGCCTGGAGCCTTCCGCTGGAGCCTCGAGCGACTCAGCGCCGAGGTTCAGCGTGCTTGGAATCTGGGCATTCGTTGTGTGGTGTTGTTCCCCAAGGTGGCAGAGGGCCTCAAGACGGAAGATGGTGCGGAGAGTTTCAATGCCAATGGTTTGATCCCCAGAGCCATACGACAGCTCAAGAAGGATGTACCAGAGATGGCGATCATGACTGATGTGGCCCTCGATCCCTACTCCTGTGATGGGCACGATGGCATTGTGAGTCCTGAAGGAATCGTTCTCAATGATGAAACGATTGATCAGCTCTGCAAGCAGGCTGTCATGCAAGCTGAAGCCGGTGCTGATCTGATCGGTCCAAGCGACATGATGGATGGTCGTGTTGGAGCTATCCGGGAAGCCCTAGATGATGCCGGCTATGAGCACGTTGGAATCATCAGCTACACCGCCAAATATTCCTCCGCTTATTACGGGCCGTTCCGCGAAGCGCTGGATTCAGCCCCTCGTGCGACAACCCAGAAAGTCATCCCTAAAAATAAAGACACCTATCAGATGGATCCAGCTAACGCACGCGAAGCGATCACCGAAGCTCAATTGGACGAGCAGGAAGGCGCTGACATCATGATGGTGAAACCAGGACTGGCTTATCTCGACATCATCTGCAGCTTGCGAAGAGAGTCTGAACTCCCCATTGCGGCCTACAACGTCAGTGGTGAATACTCCATGGTGAAGGCTGCTTCAGAGCGAGGTTGGATCGACGAGCGTTCTGTTGTCCTTGAGACCTTGCTGAGCTTTAAGCGAGCCGGAGCCGATTTAATTCTCACTTACCACGCTTGTGATGCTGCCGAGTGGTTGGGAGAAGATCGAGCTGGTTGATCTGAACCATTAACAGCAAGGCAAATCGCCCTTGGATTCTCAGAAAAGACGAATCACACTTAAGAATAGGAATCCTCGTTAACGACTTCCATGCCATCGGTCAATCGCCTTGGTCATGTCGCCATTCGTGTGCAGGACCTGTCCCGTGCGATCTCCTTCTATGGCGGCCTTGGCATGCGTTTGGTTTGGGAAGATGATGACTGGTGTTATTTCGAAGCGGGTGAAAGCCGGGATGGTTTAGCCCTTCTCGGTCCTAACTACAAAGCGGCAGGACCGCATTTTGCGTTCCACTTTCGTAATCGAGAAGATGTCGATCTCGTCCATGACCAGCTGAAAAGGGCTGGCGTCAAAGTTGGTGGCGTTCACGATCACCGTGATGGCACAGCATCTTTTTATCTTCGAGACCCGGATGGCAATTGGTTGGAGATGCTGTATGAGCCGCCTGGTGGAATTCCCTCCAACCAGCCGGAGGTCGCGACAGAATCATCCTGATGATTCCCCAACCCCGTCAGGCCTTGGATCAGCCCTCGGTCTCCATCCTTCATGAGACCCTGAATCTGTTGGAGTGGCCTCGTTTATGCGAACACCTTTCCACTTTTGCCAACACACCACAAGGGCGCCGACATTGTCTGAGAGGAGAGCTCCCTGACAATCTTGAGGCCACCAGAAAGCTTCAGGTCAGGACCATGGAGCTCGCCAGCCTCGATGGTCTGCTTGATGGAGGGCTGAGTTTTCGAGGGGTACATGATCTCGAGATGGTGATCCTTCGCTGCTGCAAAGGCGGAATCGCTACAGCTGAGGAGCTCCTGGCTGTAGCCCACACCCTTGCTGCCGCAAGACGTCTACGTCGTCAGATCGATGATCCTGACTTGAGACCTCATTGTTCAGAACTGTTTGAGACTGTTGCGACGCTCCCGGAGCTCGAACAGCGGCTGAAATTTGCTTTGGAAGAGGGGGGGCGTGTTGCGAATCGCGCCAGCCCTTCCTTGGAAGGGTTGCGCACCCGATGGCAAAAGTCACGGCAAGAGCGCCGTGATCGTATCCATGCAGTCTTGCGGCGCTGGTCTCCTCTGTTGCAGGACACGGTGATTGCTGAACGTCATGGCCGGCCTGTTTTGGCGGTGAAAGCGGGTGCGGTATCTCAATGTCCCGGGATGGTTCACGACAGTTCCTCGTCTGGGATGACGGTGTTCATCGAACCGAAGGTGGTGATCGATCTGGGCAATCGATTGGCCGCTCTCGATGGTCGGATCGCAGAAGAAGAGCGCCGAGTGCTGGCTGAGCTCAGCGCAGCGGTTGCTGAACAAAAAAGTGTGATCATCCGCTTGATGTCTGTTTTATTGAAGCTGGACCTGGCATTGGCAAGAGGGCGCTATGGACAGTGGCTAGGCGCTGTTCCACCACGGCTGGAGGCTCAAGCTGATGCCCAATTTCAAATCCTGGAGCTTCGACACCCATTGCTGGTTTGGCAGGAGCGCAGGGACGGCGGCTCACCTGTCGTGCCAGTCAGTGTTGAGGTCTCTGATCAGATGAGAGTCGTTGCCATTACGGGACCCAATACCGGTGGTAAAACCGTGACGTTGAAAAGTATTGGCCTGGCCACGCTGATGGCCAGGGCTGGAATGTGGATCCCTTGTAGTGGAAGTCCCTCTCTTCCCTGGTGTGCTCAGGTTCTCGCTGATATCGGCGACGAGCAGTCGCTTCAGCAAAGTCTGTCAACCTTCAGCGGTCATCTGAAACGGATCGGAAGCATCCTTGAGGCGCTGTCTTCTGGGCCGTCTCCGTCGCTCGTGCTTCTCGATGAAGTGGGTGCCGGTACCGATCCCAGTGAGGGGACAGCTCTTGCCATCGCGCTGCTTCGTCATTTGGCCGACAATGCACGACTGACCGTTGCAACCACGCACTTCGGTGAGCTCAAGGCTTTGAAGTACAGCGATTCGCGGTTTGAAAATGCCTCTGTGGCGTTTGATAGCGAATCACTTTCGCCGACCTATCAGTTGCTATGGGGGATTCCAGGGCGCAGCAATGCACTGGAGATTGCCACTCGTCTTGGATTTGACGGAGATGTGATTGACAAGGCAAGGCAATTGCTGAAGCCCAGCGGTGAAGGGGATGTCAATGCTGTGATTCGTGGCTTGGAAGAGCAACGGCAACGCCAGCAGGCCGCAGCAGAAGATGCAGCTGCACTCTTAGCTCGGACAGAGTTACTGCATGATGAGTTGCTGCAGAGGTGGGATCAGCAACGTCAAAACTCTGCGCAGCAGCAGGAGTTGGGCCGTCAACGTTTGGAGAGTTCCATTCGCGACGGACAAAAAGAGGTTCGTCGTCTGATTCGTAGGTTGCGCGACCAGAAGGCTGACGGCGAAACGGCGCGTCGTGCTGGTCAGCGACTGCGCCAACTGGCATCCAATCATCGCTCAGTTCCAGAGCGCCGTCATCATCCGGAATGGCGTCCTTCCGTTGGTGAGAGGATTCGTTTGCTTGCGCTCAACAAAGCTGCCGAAGTCCTTGAGGTCTCAGATGACGGACAGCAGCTGAGTGTGCGTTGCGGTGTCATGCGCAGCATGGTGGACCTGAAGGCGGTTGAAAGCTTGGATGGACGCCGGGCTGCACCACCTGACAAACCTTTAGTGAAGGTCAAGGCACGGCGCGCTCTTGGTGGTGCCCAAGTGCGAACGGCGCGTAACACCGTGGATGTGCGTGGGCAGAGAGTGCATGAAGCGGAAGCCGCTGTTGAAGAGCTGCTGCGTGTCACTCATGGTCCTGTTTGGGTGATTCATGGCATCGGCACTGGACGTTTGAAGCGCGGCTTACGACAGTGGTTCGATTCCCTGCCTTACGTGGAACGTGTCTGTGATGCTGAGCAAGGTGATGGTGGCGCCGGTTGCACCGTGGTTTGGGTTCGCTGATTGAGCGGCTCGGCGCAAAGGGCTCCCTACGAACGGTTCAGCCCAAGCGTGGAAGTTTTGGCTCCTCTGGATCTGAAGATGGAGGTGTTGGCAGGGTGATGGCTTCTCCATTCGCTCCAAACAAACGCCAACCCTCTGGATCCGCTTCCAGGTGAATCGAACATCCAGCTGATAGGGCCGTATTGGGATCCGCCCTCACTTGCACGAGATGGTCTCCTTCCAAAAGTCGGCAGGTGATCAGTTGTTCATTGCCAAGAACCTCGCAGTGACTCACCTCGGCTGGGAGGTTTCTGTTGGTGGCCGGTGCAACATGTAGGTGTTCGGGACGGATTCCCCCGCTGAGGTGTTGGCCTTCAAGGCTTGGCAGTACGGCTTGGAGAGGCCCCTCCACCGTTAATCGCTTTCCCCCAAGCATCAAACTGCCTGCAGCCCCTACATGAACAGGAAGCACATTCATGGGTGGGCTGCCGATGAACTGGGCCACGAACAGATTGGATGGCCAGCGGTAGAGCTCCATTGGGGTGCCGAGCTGCTGCAGATGTCCCTGATTGAGAACAGCGATTCTGTGACCCATGGTCATAGCCTCCACCTGATCGTGGGTCACGTAGATGGTGGTTGTTCCAAGTTGTCGCTGGAGGTCCACGATCCGAGCGCGGGTGCTGCCTCGCAGTTTGGCGTCGAGATTGCTCAGCGGTTCATCCATGAGAAAAACCTCTGGATTGCGAGCCATGGCTCGACCGAGGGCAACTCGTTGTTTCTGTCCACCGGATAGCTCCCTCGGCCTGCGCTCGAGGAACGGATCCAATTCGAGAGATCGGGCCACATTCTGGACCCGTTGTTCAAGCCTCTGCTCTCGCTTTGAGGTGATTCTCAGTGCCTCAGGCAGTCGGCGCGTGTTGCGGTGCAACTGGTCCTGAATGTGCTGCCAGGTGGTTCGCCGTTGACTTCGTCTGAGGCCAAAGGCGAGGTTGTCCCGCACATTCAGGTGGGGATAAAGCGCATAACTCTGAAACACCATTGCCACATTGCGCTTGGCCGGCCTCAAGCCAGAGACAGGTTTGCCTCCTACCAGGATCTCCCCTGCGCTGGGTGTTTCAAGCCCTGCCATGAGTCGTAGAAGAGTGCTTTTACCGCAGCCGGAAGGGCCTACCAACACCAGAAATTCACCGTCAGTGATGCTCAGGGAAAGGTTGTTGATGACTGCGACAGGGTCGCCTCCTCCACGGGCCGGATAATTCTTGCTGAGTGCTTCGAAGCGAACTCCGGCCAAGCTTCATCTCCCCGAACTGCTCGATCCTAGGGTTGGGAATTGGTCCCAACTGAGGCTTGCTGTGCAGTTCATCGACCAAGCGCGCATTTCCGTCAGGGGTGGCCGTGGTGGCGATGGCATCGTGGCCTTCCGTCGTGAAAAATACGTACCAGCTGGTGGACCCTCCGGTGGGGATGGGGGACAGGGTGCTGATGTGGTGTTGGAGGCGGATTCCAATCTGCAAACTCTTCTCGATTTCAAATACAAGCGACTGTTTGCAGCAACGGACGGGAGGAGGGGTGGTCCCAATCGCTGTACAGGGTCCTCAGGTCCGCCCCTGGTGATCAAAGTGCCCTGTGGCACTGAGGTTCGTCATCTGAGTACTGGCATCATGCTCGGTGATCTCACGACACCTGGAGAACGTCTCACTGTTGCATTTGGAGGACGGGGAGGCCTAGGTAACGCCCACTACCTCAGCAATCGCAACCGAGCTCCGGAAAAATGCACCGAGGGACGTGAGGGAGAAGAGTGGCCACTACAACTTGAACTCAAGCTTCTAGCTGAAGTCGGGATTATTGGACTTCCCAATGCAGGCAAGAGCACCCTGATCAGTGTGCTCTCGGCCGCTCGCCCCAAAATTGCTGATTATCCCTTCACGACTTTGATCCCCAATCTCGGTGTTCGGAGCAGGCTCACCGGAGATGGCACGGCATTTGCTGATATCCCTGGATGGATTGAAGGACACTCACAAGGTGCCGGCCTGCGACAGGATGTATTGCGCCATATCGAAGAGACCCGACTGGTGAT
>WTGE01000467.1 GCA_011525445.1 Synechococcus sp. CO36386bin_37 | reverse complement strand
GAGTGGCTGCTGCATGCACACGATGGATGGACAGCGGATAGCCAATACGAGTTGAGCTCGTGCGCAAAACTCCCTGCAGATAGGCCTCTAAGGGATCCGGTCCATAGAGGTCCACACCCTTGCTGGCTCCTCCCAGCCCCAAACTTGCCAGGAGGCCAGGAAGTCCGAAGACATGATCGCCATGCATGTGGGTGACAAAGATCCTGCGCAGTTGCGAGAGGCGCAAATCGCAGCGCAGAAACTGATGCTGTGTCCCCTCCCCACAATCGAACAACCAAAGTTCTGAACGCTGCGGTATGCGAAGTGCCACAGACGAAACATTCCTGCCTCTCGTGGGCACACCCGAACTGGTTCCAAGAAAGGTGACTTGCACGTCTCAACGCGCTGAGCCAATCAATCTGCCATGAGGACCTAGCCGCTTCCGAATCATCAGGTCACACTGAGCTGCCTTCTTTCAGCATGCAGTGATCTCCCGTCTGTCAGCGATTAATCCAGCACTGACGACTGCTTTGTCGGCTGGATTATTTGCCGCACAATTCGTTCCGATCGCTGTGATGGCGGTTGGTCTTGATCAGAGGGCTCTACAGACGAAACAGGAGCCTTCGATGCGTGTGCTGCTGGCAAAAACTCCATTGGTGCGTCTACGAGCTGATGGAGATCAACTTTTTCTTGTCAAGGGTCTTGGCCGCGGAGATCAACGTATGCGCTCGATGGAGGTAAGTCTGCGAGCAGGGCACCTCCAGATCAATTGTCAAATGGGCGACGGGTCGTCTCGCTCACTGTCAGCACGTTCTGCGATTGAATTACAGAACAATGATCCTCGCGGTGTCTGGCTCGGTTCGCGGCGTTATCGCGGCCGGTTGCAGATTTCAGTCCGCGAAGGCTTAGTGCAGGTTGTCAACCACATTGGGATCGAAACCTATTTAGCAAGTGTTGTGGGAAGCGAAATGCCTCATCAATGGCCTTTACCCGCTCTGCAGGCTCAGGCGGTCGCGGCTCGCACCTATGCCTTAAGACAGCGCGGAAAGAAAGGAGACTTCGATGTGAAGGCCACTGTGTCCAGTCAGGTCTACCGCGGGGTTGAATCCGAAACCCCCAGCACGATCGAAGCCGTTGAAAGCACACGCTCGTTGGTGTTAGTGCATGCGGGCCGCCTGATCAATGCTGTTTTTCACAGCAGTTCTGGTGGTGCAACCGAACCCAGCGGTGAGGTTTGGCGCAATCAGCTTCCCTACCTGGTCAGCGTTGAGGATCATGACCAGCACAGTCCAGTGCATCGGTGGAACAAGCGTTTTGATGACGATGAGCTGCGTGAGCTTTTCCGAGAGACTGGAGGCGTGAAGCGCTTGCAGGTGCTCAAGACAAGCTCAACCGGTCGGGTTCGGATGGCCCGTGTGCAAGGCCCACGCGGTTCCTTGGAGTTAACGGGGAGGGAGCTTCGTACGCGTCTCGGCTTAAAGAGCACGATGGTTCAATTTGAGCTCGTCAATGGTCCGAGCGAGTCTTCAACCGCATCTGCTCAGATTGCTCGTCCAGCAGCCCCTGCTGTCATCGGTCTTTGGCAAGATTCCGCGAGCGGTTCGAATGCCAGGTCCGTCTCATCTCTTCGGTTGGTGACGCCACCCCCCTCGCTTCCCATCCCCAGTCCGCCAACTTTGCATCAGCAACGGTCCGGCGTCAGGGAGGATGGGATGGTTCTCGAAGCACGTGGGCAAGGCTTTGGACATGGGGTTGGAATGAGTCAGTGGGGCGCCCACGGATTGGCGCTTAAGGGAGCCGATTTCCGTCAGATTCTTCTGCACTACTACCGCGGTGCAATGATTCGCCCCTATCGCTCCAGTGATGACCCAGCAGTGGCATTGCAGCTTCACCCCGAGTTAGGCCTGTTGAGTTGACTTTCTTGTTTGCTTGGAGCTTCCGGATTCGATCACCATCGTTCGCAGGTCTTGCCCTGCGCTGTTGATGAAAGCAGTGGTGGACCATCTTGAACACCATTTGCAGACATCTATCAGGAAAGAACAGTTCAGGCCTCTTGGTTTGGCTACGGGACGAACAATGGAGCCTCTTTACGCGGCCTTGGTTCACCGTTTGCGCAGCTGGCCAACCGATCGACTGCAGCTTTTGCGTCAGCTCTGGCTCAGTTTCAACTTGGATGAATATGTGGGGCTTAGTGCTCAGGATCCCTGCTCTTTCGCCGCATTCATGGAACAGCATCTGCAGATGCCGCTCGGTTTAGATGCTTGTCAGGTTTGTCTGCCTGATGGTGCAGCAGCTGATCCTGCCAAGGCTGCGCGGGACTATTCAGCCTTATTGGATGCTGCTGGAGGGGTCGGTCTTCAGATTCTGGGGCTCGGTGGAAATGGACATGTGGGGTTCAACGAACCTCCCTGTGGCCCTGTCGTGAGCACGCGTGTTGTGCGCCTTAGCACCCCAACACGAAAGCAAAATGCCTTCTCCTTTGGCGGAGATTATCTGCAGGTGCCGCATGAAGCGATCACTTTGGGATTACGAGAGATACTGGCGGCCGAACAGATTCATCTCATTGTGACAGGGTCTGCGAAGAAGAATATCTTGCGCAGGATGTTGGAACAGGGAAGTGATCCCTCGCTTCCAGCCAGCTGGTTGCGAAGACATCCTCGGTTTATTATTTGGGCCGATGATTCAGCTCTGGGAAGCTAGGTCAGTTGACACAAAGACAACTTGTGATTGATGTCCTCGCCTGTAATGCCGTGATAGAAACTTTAAAATTTAAGGCTTCTGCTCGCAGAAGTAAGCTGAGGTTTATGTCAAACAGATGTTGATTAATCTATATCTTTATTAGCTTTAAGAAAGATTTGTATTGCGCATCTGTTGCTACTAATTCTCTCCTCAGCGTTCTGAATCAGGTTTCGAGGCTCTAAGGAAAAGAGATATGCATGGTTTGAGCATCCTTAGCTGGATCATATTCACCCTTGGTCGCCTCTTTGGACTGGCTGAAGTGTTTGGATATTGCTTATTGATTGATTAAGTTGATTCTTATGCGAAGAACCAGCGCAAACGATTGGTCTCGATGATTTATATTTGGCAATGGTCCTTTTCCCGCTCCAACTCAGAGGATTGTTCTGCTTCGTCCTGCATGTCATGAATATTTCGAAGTCTTAGTCCCTGAAAACCATTGAGAAAACTACGTGCTGAAAGAAACTGGCATTTTTGGATTGACCGCGGCGGCACATTCACGGATTTGGTGGGTCGCGCCCCCAGTGGTGAGCTTGTAATCCGTAAAGTTCTCTCCCAACAATCGATCGATCAAGGCGATCCAGCTGTCCGTACTATCCGAGATGTTCTGGGGTTGCCCGCTTCTGCCGAGATTCCATCTGGCTTGATCCAGGAGGTGCGCTTGGGAACCACCGTTGCGACGAATGCTTTGCTCGAGGGAGCAGGGGAGCCGGTTCTTTTCATCACGAATCAGGGCTTAGCGGATTTGTTGTTGATCGGTGATCAGCATCGCCCCGATCTGTTCGCGTTGGAGATTCCAGAGCGGCAATCCCTTTCAGCAGCGGTTATTGAAACGTCTGCCCGACTGGGTGCCGAAGGAGAGGAAGTGGAACCCTTCAGCGTTGATGACGAGCTGGAGAAGGAACTGACTCGTGTGAGGAGATCGGGTATCAGCGCCTGTGCCATTGCCTTGATGCATGCGTGGCGTGAGCCTCGCCATGAAATGCAACTCGCTGAGCTGGCGCAAACCATGGGTTTCACCACGATTGTGTGTTCCCACCAGGTCTGTCCTTTGCCGCGTTTGGTACCACGTGCCCAAACCACCGTTGTTGAAGCGGCCGTGCAACAGCTGCTGTTTGATTATCTCAATCAAGTTCGACTGGCCCTTGGAGGGAAGACTCGCCTCCGAGTGATGACCTCAAGTGGCGCGTTGCAAAGTCCTGATCAGCTCCTGGCAAAGGACACGATTCTTTCTGGTCCTGCAGGAGGCATGGTTGGAGCGATGGCTGCAGCGGAGGCTGCCGGTTTTGCTGATCAGGCGATCGTCGGTGTGGACATGGGAGGTACGAGCACCGATGTGTTCTGTTTGCCAGCGGGTGCGACAGACCAAAACTGGGAACGCAGTGATCAAACGAGGATTGCTGGCTTTGAATTGTCCGCAGCACGACTTCCGATCCATACCGTTGCGGCGGGTGGCGGTTCGATCATTCACAGCGATGGTGATCGTTTGCAGGTCGGTCCTCGTTCTGCGGGCGCAGACCCTGGACCGGCTTGCTACCGCTGCGATGGCCCTTTAACGATTACGGATGCCCATCTCTTTCTTGGACGTCTGCAGGTGGAGGCGTTCCCAGCTGTGTTTGGACCGGAGGGGGATTTGCGGCCGGATCGGCAAATCGTGCAGGAGCGCTTCGAAGATCTTGCTCATCGCTTGGGTTCTGAGCCTGAGCAGCTGGCGGAGGGTGCGTTGGACATCGCCGTCGAAACCATGGCTGGTGCCATTCAGCAGGTCTCCTTGTTTCGTGGACACGACATTCGTGGTGGTGTGCTGGTTGCCTATGGGGGTGCAGCGGGACAGCTTGCTTGCAGAGTTGCGGGAACACTCGGTCTTCGCCAGGTCCTGATCCATCCCCTTGCCGGCGTGTTGTCGGCTTTCGGTCTGGGTCAGTCTCGTCTGAGTGAGCGGCGGCAGGTGGTGTTGCGACGGTCGCTCACACCAGACCTGCTGGTCAACCTTCCAGGAATCATTCGTGACGCATTGCGCTCTGCGGAGAGGCCGCTGCAGTTGGCGGGTGCGGTGAGTGAATCGCGATTGGAGCACCGCATTCGCATCGAGCTTCGGGATGGAGCGTCTGAGCAGGGGTTGATGATTCCGCTGACTGGGCTCAACTCTCGATGGACGATCGCGCAGTTGGAAGCTGCTTTTGATGATCTTCACCTTCAGCGCTTCGGGTATGTGGCTCCGCACACCAATGATCTGATGTTGGAGCGAGTGGAGGTTGAAATCTTCGCTGTTTCGGAGGAGATGCCTGACGATCTCCAGATCGCCTCATCATCCTCAGCGGTGAGTGGCGATCTCAGGACGATGGCCTCAATCCATTGGCCTGGGCTGGGTTGGAAGACAGTTCCAGTGGTTCAGCGAAGCGATCTTCGATCGTGTCAGCCTATGCAGGGCCCCGCTTTGATTCTTGATGCCACCGGATGCACCGTTCTGGAACCAGGGTGGACTGTCCAGTGCGACATCAGTGGAAGCCTTCTGCTTACAAGCGCTGTTCGTGCTCCTGAAACCGCAGCGATCGAGCGGGTTGTTGAAGCTCCAGACCCTGTGGATCTGACTTTGTTTCATCACCGTTTCATGGTGATTGCGGAACAGATGGGAGAGCGCTTGAGGCAGACCAGTCGATCGGTCAATATCCGTGAACGCCTGGATTTCTCGTGTGCCTTGTTTGATTGCCAGGGGGCACTGGTTGCGAACGCTCCCCACATTCCCGTCCACCTGGGCTCGATGGGTGAGGCGGTGGCTGATTTGCTGCTTCAGATACAGCGCGGCGAGCGCTTATCTCTGGAACCAGGGGAGACTGTTATCAGCAATGATCCTTATCACGGCGGAACTCATCTGCCCGATATCACTGCGATCACACCTGTTTTTGGTGAGGATGAAGCACCAAGCTTCTACGTCGCCTGTCGCGGTCATCACTGCGACGTTGGAGGACTCACCCCTGGGTCCATGCCTCCTTTCAGTCGAGACATCTTTGATGAGGGCATTCGTTTACGCAACTGGACTCTTGTGCGTGGTGGTGTCTTGAATGTCCAGGGTTGGAGTGCGCTCTTGAAGGCTGAATCACAGCCGCCCCGAGCTCCGGATGTTCTCTGGGCTGATCTGCAAGCGCAAGCAGCAGCTAACCGCCTTGGCGTCAGCCTTTTGGAAGAACTGTTGATTCGAGAAGGTTCAAAGCGGGTGGCTGCTTACATGCGTTTTGTTCAATCTCATGCGGCTGAGGCCGTGCGTCGCGTGATGAGCCGTTTGAAGGATCATCGCTTCAGTGTCGCTTTGGACCAAGGCGCGCGTCTGGAGCTCGCTTTGAAGGTTGATCACGAGGCGCGAACGGCTTGCTTGGATTTCACGGGAACGAGTCCGCAGGGCGAGCACAACTTCCATGCTCCGCTTGCCGTCACGAAGGCAGCTGTGTTGTATGTGCTGCGCTGCTTGGTGGATGAATCCATTCCTCTGAATGCCGGCTGTTTTGAACCGTTGACTCTCGTGGTTCCGCAGGGTTCCTTGCTCAATCCCATCGCACCGGCTGCGGTGGTGGCGGGCAATGTGGAAACCTCTCAGGCGCTGTGCAATCTGTTGTTTGCCGCGATGGGCGTGATGGCAGCGGCTCAGGGAACGATGAACAACCTCACGTTCGGAGATGAACGCTCGCAGTACTACGAAACCATTGCCGGAGGCGGTGGAGCAGGCCCAGGATTTCAGGGCTCAGCCGGCGTACAGACCCACATGACAAATTCCAGACTCACCGACCCAGAAATTCTTGAGCAACGCTATCCCGTTCGCCTAGAGCAATTTGGTCTTCGCAAGGGCAGTGGAGGCCAAGGCCAATGGTCAGGTGGTGATGGGGTCAATCGTCAGATTCGTTTTTTGGCCCCAATGACGGTGGCCCTGCTGTCTGGATCCCGACAGGTCCCACCGTTCGGCATGGCCGGTGGGGGAGCGGGTGCGCTGGGTCAGGCTTGGTTGTGCCAACAAGAAGGTTCTTGGCAAGAACTACCGGGTTGCTTTGAGAAGCAAGTTCAAGCAGGCGATCAGCTCTGGATCGCAACGCCTGGCGGTGGAGGTTGGGGAGTGGCTGCAGTCAGTTGAACCTTTCATCGTGTTGGACAACATTGGTGTCTTCTCACCAATTCATGCAATATGTTTTGATCGTTAAGAGTTGCACTCATCCCTAAGACTTGAAGAAGGATGATCATTTCTGTAAGATATTGACTGAATTTTATTTATCCACTAAAGAAAGTCATGATCATCGGCGTCTTCGTTTTGACCTGCTTGAATGAACAACGCGCTCAGAAACGGAATCATGCATAGACCAACAAAAAGTTCCATGGAAGCTTCTGAGTTTTTAAAACCATGGCTCAAGTGGTAGTTGTTGTTGGTGTGAACCGTTACTTTGGATTTTTGGTTTGGTTAAAACTGATGCATAATGTTTTGATTGAGTATTATTGCTGAATTCGGTTTGTTGCGTTGGACACATAAAGCCCGACAAGATCGACGGGTGGATTAGTGGATTAAGGGGATTGATTGGGGGTGTGGGATGTCGTTAGGGATTTTCAGTGAGCCATGGATTTCTTTTGCAAAACAAAACATGTTCTGCATGGTTTGAATTTGTATTCAACAATTATTGAGTGCCTTCCAATCAAGGAGAGGCCGCCCCTCCCGGGTGGAAGAGACGGCCTAACTCGCTCGTTTATGCATTATGCGACCTTGATTCAGTGAATCTGTATCGGAGAAGCGTGAACCTCGAGACGACAACAGTGAACTGAAAGAGGATTGCGAAGCGTCTGGCATTAGGCGCCTGGGGCCTTGTTCCTAGGTGGTGAGTGGTTGACTCCTGGGGCACCTACGATCGGTGCAGTTGGAGTGTCCCCGATGGACTGGACTCGCCGTTGGGTGAGAAAACTGTTGGAGCAGGGGCCAAGTGGTCAGGCTGCTTCTTGAATGTGCTCTGGTGGAGTATCGACCATGATGGCTCCTCCGATTGCGATGGATCAATCATAACGCAACCGAGTGATCTGCTCATCCGTCAAATCACGCATTGCCATCGCAATCAAAATCTTTGAAAGTAGAAGAAGCATGGCTATTGTCTAGTTGCTTTCAAAGACAGATCCCACGAATGGCTTTATTGGTTTAAAATATGTAGGGAGTGAAGTGACTTATTATTTCCTCGAAACCAATAATTGGAGGGCGCGCAAATAGTTCTGCTTTTCGTAAGCGATAATTGTCCGGTTGAAAAATATTCAGTCAACTTTTTGGATGTTGTATTAATTGCAGTTGATCATGTAAACGACTATCAGGCATGTGATTAATGTGTTTTATTGTTTAATGGAGATGCATTTGTTGCTTTGCGATGATTGATTCAAATAAATGAGACTAACTCAGGATTTAATCTGTATTCTGTTTTAAGCAAAGTATCTCCGTTCTGTTTTTGTAATCAGTGGTTAGTAGTCAGGTTTTATTGTCAGAAACATTGTCGGAGCAGTAGACCGCTAAATTAATTTCTGGTTAGTGTTCTTCAGGTGCAGTTGCAGAAGCTTTTTTTCTTTTTTGCTGAAGTTTTTTTGATCGCTGCTGAAATTCGTATGAGGAGTTGCGAGTAAAGGAGTAAAACAAAACGACAACTATTGCAGCAATGCCAAGCGCGAGGAAAACAATGTAATAAGACGGAATGATTTCAAGCATCTTAATTATTTAGATATCCGAATCTAACATGAGTTGGCTCGTTTAATGAAGAGATTGTTGGCAGAGGCACGTTGATTGAAGTATCAATGGCTCTACTTAAAATCTTGTTCAGCAATGGTCAGAGCCCAGTCGTTCAATCAAGCAAATTACTTAAACACCGCCGCGGTGATACCAAACATGATGTCTGCGATGGTTGATATCCAGGGATGCCGATGATTGGTGACATTCATCCTGAACCCGTTGAAGTGAGCAGATGATATTTTGAAACTGTTAATTAATGCTTAGAATTCCGTTTGACTTTATCGGATTGCTTTAGCTCAATTCCAATGTCTCTCAGGGCTGAAATTGTTTCATTAACCCTGGGAACATAGGCGATACGTCGCCTAAAATGGTCAGGGAGCTTGATGATTTTTTCACGAATAGTTGGCTTTTTCCCCATTGATTCGTCCGCAATCGTTTTGATCATAGACTTACCTAACGAGATAACAGTTCTCCTTAACGTTGGTCTCACTGAGAGGGTGCAATATTCTCTCGCGATGGCTTGTTGATCAATGTTCATGACGACTCAACATGATTGGAAAAGCATGTAAGTCTTTTCTTAGTAAGGAATTGACTAGTGTCGTTCAGTAACAGCTCGTTGGATACATTTGAATTCAAGTGAGCTTTTTTGACCTGAATGATCTTTTTCCATTTTCGTTCTCCCTCTCTTCCTAATGGCTAGTGATTGGCATAGATTGATCATCCATTCGTGGGATTCTTTATCCCAATTTACAATTAAAAAGTGACTAAGTTTGAATTGTCAGTTTGATATTTTGTAGAGCTTTGTTGGAAGAAAAGTGATGCAAGGACTCCTCATGTTTACTCAAATTCTCAATAGATGTAATCATCAGTATTGGATTTATTAATTGATTCTTAGGAATTGTTATCCAGTGGGCCAAAAGTAAACCCTTGGCTTACGGATCAATTGTAGGTATAGAAGCCAATGAAATCACAAAAGAGAGTGTTATTGCTCGTGGTGACAGGTGGTCATATTTATTAGAAGACCTAAATCCTAAGAACAAGAGTTTTCTGAACGCTAGCTTAAGGCTATATTATTAATTTAATTCTTGAAGAATTTTGCCTGTTGAATCTGCATTATTGATTTCATGGATCCTGAATTTTGTTTTGAAATCTAAATGTGATTGGGTGTGATTATGGTTTGATGTGTTCTTTATAAAGAACTGT
>WTGE01000478.1 GCA_011525445.1 Synechococcus sp. CO36386bin_37 | reverse complement strand
TCTATCATTGGGGATTTTAAAGCTCTTCTCGATTCAGGAGCTTACGATGGTGAGTTTGCAGATGGTGGATTGAAGATTGAATCAGGTGTTCGCTCACTGCTGGATGCTGGGCTCGATGCGAATCCCCTGAACACTGGCCAGGGTTACGGTTATGCAGGGAACGGTTCACCCACGTCTGCGTTAGGTCTCGAAAGTCAGTCTGTTTTGGAACGAATCCCTGGTTACGAATTTCAGGGTTTGAATACTTGGGTAACTCAATATAATGAGCCCACAACACTATTGCAATCCTCTGCATTTCAATTTAAGGATTTTAACACTGAGTTTCTCAAAGGTAGCGGATTTTTTCCTGAAGGAAGTCCTGCTTTAAGCTACGATAATTTCACGTGGAATAATGTAATTGATACGCCTGTAGATCAGTTTGTATCGCAAGATCTTTTCCCAACTACGGAGAATGAGAGCCTTGAAGCGATTCAATTCTTCAAGGTTGAATTCACAACAGCTGGCTTGTATCTGGATATGCCAGAAACTCCAGTCTCCACTCATCTCATCCTGTCTTCGGTGGATGTGTCTGGAGATATTGATGAGGAGTTTTCTTCGGTTGAGGGAGGTCCAGCAATTGCCGATCTGAAATTCGGTCTTGGAGAGGGATTCTCAAATTTTGCTGCATCATCCATTGGCGATGATGTTGTGATGGGCGGTGATCTCAGTGATTTCATCATCACAAAAGACGGGAATGACAAAGTGATGGGTATGGCAGGAGATGATTTGATTGATACGGGCGCTGGTTATGATATTGCGATTTCAGGTGCTGGATCGGATACGATTCTTGTGCGTCAAGAAAGCATGAAAGGTAAACTTGGCTTTCTGAGCTACTTAACTTTGCCTGATTTCTCTTCGGAGGATCAGCTTGCGATTGAAGAGGGCATTGGTTATGAACTGATCGATGATCTCCGCTTGAAGCTCACATTTGATGATCATGAGAAAATTATTGTATTGTCAGGCAGCAGCACTTTGATGGAAGATGAATCCGGCATGATGAGAAGTACAGTTGGTTGGGATGACATCATCGCTAACGGTCAAATTGTTATGGTTTAATTAGAAATTGAAGCTCATCTCAAGAGTTTATTCTCTAATGATTTAATAAACAACTTACTTGTCTTGGGTAGATGTCTCGTTTGGCGAGCTGTCTCCCAAGATTTTTTATGTTGGGATTCAAGTTGAAACAACCGTTGAAAGATTGAAAATAGTCTGTGGATTGATATGAAGTGAGATGGCTTGATTGGGTTTGATGGCTTCCTCAAAGCGCATCAATCGCTTTCATTGCTGGAATGAATTGCGGGCTGTCCTGGTTGAAGTCTGAACACTCGGGATTCATGGCTTCGCTGACAAGCTTGATCGTTTGGACGGCCTGAGGAGAGCGCAACCAGTTCTTCTGCGCGGTCCAGTTGTTCTGTTCGATCGCTGTGGCCACGATCCGATCGGCCCGTGTCTGGCTGTAGCCGGCATGAATCCTCTTGCATGCGGCGTAGGCCGACACTCCAACCATTGCCTCACGCATGCCCGTCGCACTGGATTCGGCCCTGGCTCCACTCAGCAGCACCCATTGGCCCAGGGCAAGGCCCACGCCGATCCTGAACAGGCTTGTGGGGCTGAGCATGGCGTTGATCAAGCGTTCGTTCTGAGAGTCTCGCCTGCCGCAATCGGCTGGTTCCGTTGCCCTCGCCACGACGGCAGGACATCAGTGGACCGAAGCTGTTCTGGGGTTGCCGGTGTCCTGAGGAGTTTCGATCGGACTGGCACTCAGATTGGGCGCATAGCGGGGACGCACCGCCTTCAGCAGGGGGATCACCGCCAGACAGGCGATCGCCATCAACAACCACAGCAGCAGTCCATGACCCTGACGGTCCAACAGGGCACCTGCCATCAATGGCGCTGCCGTTGCGCTGACTGCAAAACACTGGGAAAACAAGGCCATTGCCAGACCTCGATGCTGCAGAGGGGTTTCTTCCACCATGGCTTCCGCTGCTGTTGGCAGGAAAGCCGCCTCACCCAAGGCGATGGGGACCATTGCCAGGGCGATCAGACTGCTGCCACCGGACCAGAGCGCGGACCCTGCCAGCAACAGGCAACCGCTGATGAATCCGAGAAGACCCACTCCTAACCCGAAACGCAGACTGCGTTTGGCGACCCAGTTGCCGATCGGCCACTGCAGAACGAGCAGCAGTGTGAGCTGCCAGGCAATCAAACCGCCGCTGAATGTTTCGCTCAGCGGTGCTCGGGCCAGTCCGCCCCTGACCATATCCAGGGGCAGGGCGCTCTGCATGAGGGACACGATTGCAGTGGCAACCACGCTCACCACCAGCACGGGCAGCAAGGGCGGCAGCCAACGCCAGTCAGCCCTGGTCTCAGTGTTCGTCTCCAACGTGGTGCCGAGGGATTCGCTCTTGTCTGAGTGGTGGTTCGCGGTTGCCCCAGCACCGATCAGGGCTGCCCGTCCATCGGGAAGTGGGGTCAACAGCAACACAACCAGCATGCTCAGCAGAGCAGCAGCCTCCACCGCATAGACCATCCGGATCATTTCCAGGGCCGTCAGCACAGCCCCGATCAAGGCTCCGGTTGCCACACCCAGGGCATCGGAGCTGCGTGCGAGGGCGTAACCACGGCTCGAATTGAACCCGCTGCAGCTCAGGGGTACGGCTAATTCAATCGCTGGGAAATAAAGGCCTGCCGCCAAACCGATCAGTAACTGCCCAAGCAAGTAGCCGCTGAACCCTGTGGCTTGAAACAGCACCAGATCCGCCATCAGGCCGAGCAAGGCAGCGGCCCGAACGGGCCATGAACAGGTGAGGCCACGATCGAGCATCACGCCGCTCAGCAATCGCGCTGCGGTTCCAATCAAGGCGGAGGCCGCTAGACCCTGCCCAACCTGACCTGCGCTGAAGCTGGCCTGGTGAAACACGATGGGTGTCAGGTAGATGACACCTCCAGCTCCCAAGGACGCCAGAAGGCGGATGCACGCCACTTCTTGCAAAGGTGCGGGAAACTGGTTCCACCAGTGCACTGGTCTTGGCTTTGCGAAGACGCTCAAAAGGACGGCGATTAGCAGCAGGTTGCCTGTGCAGTCTGGTGTTTTTATGGGCCCTACCGCGTCCCATCTGGGCTGCTGCTCAGTTGGAGGTGCAGATCGATGGCACCGTGCTTCCTTTGTCCATCAACGATCTCAAGGATTGGGCCCGCTCTGACGGGCGCCATCGCTCGGATCTGAGTCCATGGCTGTCCTTGCTGGATTCCGAGAGTCGCAACGGCGTTCTCAAGCTGCTCCAGGCTCCTGTAATCGTGGATCGCAGCATGGCCCGTCAGCTTCTGGACAGCTGGGCAGGACGTCAATTGCTCGATCAGCTGGCCGATCTCATTCGGGTGGATGACGACACCGAAGGGGTACTGGTGCGTCAGACGCTCGATGAGCTGCTGTCGCGTCAGCAGCAGGTTTCAAGCCTTGACCTTCTTGAAGCGCTGCCCGCTCAGAACGTTCGCCTGGATCTCGACCTGCTGCTGGAGCTGGCATCGAGTTGGCGGATGCAACTGGAGCGACAGCAGAACCTTGTGCGCCGTCTTGATCGTCTGCCCGTCACGGCATCGTTGTCCGAGCCTTTGTCCGCTTCCTTCGAGGCGTCGGAACCCGTTCCTGCATCATCGTCTGAACCCATCACGGCCCGGCCGTCCGAGCCGCGCCTGATGTCCTTGCCGGTGAGCCATCGGCAGCAGCCGTTGGCTTTTCAGGTGTGGTTGCCCGTTGAGGGGGCACCTCAACGGCAGCAATGGATGGTTCTGATGCCTGGCTTGGGCGGGAGCCCAGACCATTTCCGTTGGCTTGGACGGGGTCTGAGCCGTCGTGGCTGGGCTGTTGTCGTGCTTGAGCACCCTGGCAGCGATGATCATGCTGTGCAGGCCCTCCTGGATGGCCGTCGTCCCCCGCCGGGAGCCGAAGTGCTTCCCGATCGCCTCAACGATCTGAATGCCTTGCTCCAGGCCCGTCGTGAGGGTCTGGTTGAGGTGCCTGGTGAACGGTTGATCCTCGCGGGTCACTCGCTCGGTGCCCTGGGTGCGCTGTTGTCCGCTGGTGCGACGCCAGCGCCTGGTCTGGCGCGTCGCTGCTCTTCCGCTCTGGATGATCTACCGCTCAGCAATCTCTCGCGATTGTTGCAGTGTCAGTTGGTGGATGTGCCTCTGCCCGCGCAGACAGCGCCTGATGCCCTGTCGGCGGTGATCGGTTTCAACAGCTTCGGCAGCTTGCTCTGGCCCAGCGGATCTCGATTGAAGACCCTGAAGGTGCCTGTGATGTTTGCCGGAGGCACCCTGGATTTGATCACCCCACCCATCAGCGAACAACTGGGTTTGATGTTGGCGATGCCTTCAGCCGCCTCCAGCCGTGTGGTGCTTGTGGAGGGGGCGAGTCACTTTTCACCGGTTCGGGTTGAGGGGCAGGACGTGGGAGAACGCGGCGAGGATCTCTTTCGGCTTGGGGAGGAACTGGTTGGTGTGCAGCCCCTGCAGGTGCAGGCCCTTCTGGAACAGGAAGTGATTCAGTTCCTTCGTGAGCAGGAACAGGGAGATCCGGAACAAGCGGCCCAAACCGAAACCGTTCACCTCAAGGTGGGAACACTCCACCTGCATCGTCTCGATCGAAATGCCGCATCCGCCCTGATGAATCAGTAGCGCACGCGTGGATCGAGCATGGCGACCAGGAGATCCACGGCCACACTCACCATCACCACCAGGGCGGCGATGGCAACCACGATGCCCTGGACGACCGGATAGTCCCGTTGATTGATGCTTTCCTGCAGGCGCAGCGCAATCCCAGGCCAGGAGAAGGTCACCTCGATCAGCAGTGCACCGCCGATCAGTGAAGCCACTGTGATGCCGGCAATGGTCAGAACTGGAAGCAGCGCGTTGGGGAGCGCATGGCGCAGCACCACCTGCGTTTCGCTCAATCCGCGGCTTCTTGCCGATTCCACGTAGTCGGATTTGAGGGTTCGATTCAGGTGAAGTCGCAGAGCATTGGTGAACACGCCACTGAGCAGGAGGCCCAAGGTGCAGGCGGGCAACACGAGGTGGCGGATGGTTCCCTGCAGGGCGATCCAATTCCCGCTGATCACGCTGTCGAATATCAGAAAACCGCTTCCCTCTGGAGGGATCAAGCTGGGAGGAAAACGTCCGCCCACTGGCAGCCAGCCCAGCATGACGGCAAACACGAGTTGGATCAGCATTGCGGCCCAGAACGGTGGCAGGGCGTAGGTGCCAATGCCGTAAAAGCGGCCAGCGAGGTCCAATTTTCCCTCGGGTCGTGCAATCCCGCTGAAGCCCACTGCCAACCCCACGACAGCTGAGATGATTAATGCGGTCACGCTCAGCTCGAGGCTAGCCGGCAGCGTTTTGGCGATGATCGACCGCACCGGCTCACTGTTGATCAGGGCCACACCTAGATCTCCATGCAGTAAACGCTGGAGAAAATCAAGGTATTGATTCCAGAGCGATTGGTCGAGCCCCAGACTGCTTCTCAAGGCGGCCTTTGCAGCCTCTGGAGCCCGACTGCCCAGGACGGCATCGACAGGGTCTCCAGGTGCAATGCGCAGCAGCAAGAACACCAGGCTGGCGATCAGCCACAGCATGATTGGAGCCAAGGCGAGTCGTGTCGCGCAATAGCGAATCAGGTCCCTTCCCCGTGCCATCAGCGTCGTTCTCCGAGTCGCGCCAGATTCACCAGTCCACTGCCATTAAAGGTGGGAGGAGTGAGGCGACGCTGCGCCCAGGCCTTTGGTGCCACGGACCAGATCGGGATGTAAGGCGTTCCTCGGGCCGCCATGGCATCCACTGTGGTCAGCTCCTCCATGCGCTTCTCACCCTGCAGCATGTCGCTGCGGCGTAAGGCGTCCTGGAGGCCAGGCGTGGTCCAGAACGTGCCGCCATCAACAGCTTCACCCGCTTCACAGATGTTGCCGCTGGAACGTTCGCAACTCAGCAGTGGGAAGAGATAGGCCTCGGGATCGGGATAGGAGCCTCCCCAGTCGAGAATTACCGCTTCGAATGCCCCTTCACTGAGCTGTTTGTAAACCGTTGTTGATTCCACGCCATTGAGCGTCATCTGCACGCAATCGGGTAGATCGCGTTTCAGCTGAGCCTGCCAGGTCAGTGCCATCAAGCGATCGGAGGGGACGTTGGTGCGGAAGGTGAAGGGAATCTGCAGGCGACTCCCTGTGCAGTAGCCAGCCTCTTCGAACAATTGACGGGCTTTTTTGAGGTTGAAGACGGGCCAGGGTTCTGTTTTTCCCCCGCGCAGACTGGGGGGAATGAGCGAGCGCAGAGGTTCTCTTTGGCTGTAGCTGACCCGGGTGCTGATCAGGGTGCGATCAAGGCCGTGGGCCAGCGCCTGTCGGACGGTTGGATCCTGCATCGGCGGGCTGTTGCTGCGCAGGGTCACGAAGGTGATGTTCATCGCTGGTCCTTTGCCTTCCCAAAGCAGGTTTTCGCTGGCTTTCTGGCTGAGCGCACTCTTCTGATCTTCATCGAGGGAGCTCGAGAGCAGGACATCCACTTCTCCGCTCACGAGGGCTCCAAACAGAGCTGTGGAGTTGCTGAGGTTGATCAGATCAAGGCCGAGGTTCTCGGGTTTCTGTCCCCAGTAGTTGGGAAAGGGGAGCAGCCGTTGCTGGGTGTTGCGGAAGCTGCTCAGAACGTAGGGGCCGGTTCCTACAAAACGATCATTGAGGAACTGATCGGAATGGTCGGCGTACGCCTTGGGTGAGACGGGGGTGAGATAGGGGGAGGTGAGCAGGCTTTCGATCGAACTCGAGGGTCGCTTGAGATTGAGTCGCAGTTGAAAGGGGCCTGGCGTCTCAATCGATTCGATGCGATTCCCAACCAGATAACGCTGGCTGCCGATGCGGAGAAAGCGCCTCAGGCTGAAGGCCATGGCTTCCGCATTGAATGGGCTCCCGTCATGGAACAGCACATCCCGGCGCAGCGGGATCGTGACGCTGAGCCCGTCGGCGCTGAATTCGGGCTTCGCTGCAGCCAACTGAGGCTGAACAGTTCCGGTGTCATCACGGACATACAGCGTGTCGCCCAGAGCACTGAGAACCTGCAGTACTCCTGTCGTGCTGGCGAGTGCCGGATCGAGTGAGGCAATCCTTCCGGCACTGGCAACTGTCAAGCGATCGCTTTGACGCTTGGGTTGGCATGCGCTCTGACTCACCGCAAGGATCAGTCCGAGCAACAAGCTGAACTGCTGGCGGAAGCGACGGCGATCAGTCACGCAGCGGAACTTGAATGCAATCGCTATTCAAGGACTTCAGGATCAGGATGTCGCCATAGGGTCTGAAGGCTTGGTATCGGAGATTTGCTGCAGAGTCACTTCAAAGACCGGGGACCCTTGGGTAGCAAGAGGCCATTGACGGATCCAGCAACGGTTGTGGTCGTCATCAATGCCGATCACCTGAAAGGGACCTTCACCTGACAGAAGATTGATGCAGTCACCCTGATGCACTGTCATGACAGATCTCGCTCTCTGCTGAACACAGTGTGATCCGAGGGTGACGGTTCTTTCGTTCGACATGAACGGTTGTATGCACAAATCTGCAAATACAGATCTGCTCTGTGATACTTCTACAACTTTGCCTGATGGGAAGGCGCAGTTGTTGATTGGAGGTCAAAGTTCTGGTCTGGCTCAGAGACAGCCGAGATGGGCATCCAGGTTAAGAACCCCAGGTAGAGCATGGATCGCTTTAAGTGCTTTTTCCATTTGTCCGTTGCTCACATGGTTTGTGATCACAACGATTTCAGCGCCATCATCACCGGCTTTCAGCTGCACGATTGATTGAATGGACACGTTGTGATCCCCGAAACAACTGCCGATGGAGCCAATGATTCCCGGAGTGTTTTCTGTTTTGAAACGAACATAATTGCGCTGGCTGGTTCGTTCTGTCTCCACCAGGTGGCACGACCTCCAGCTGGAGGCTGCCAGGAGTGGATCCAGGGTGAGGTCCGAGGGCTTGAGCTGGCGGATTCCGGCGATGTTGAGGATGTCGGCTACGACAGCGGAAGCAGTCGGACCTGAACCGGCACCCGGTCCATAGAACATCACCCTTCCGATTGGGTCTCCCTCCACCAAGATGGCGTTGTTGACCCCCATGACCCCTGCCAGGGGGTGGTCGTTAGGGACCAGGGTGGGTTGAACGCTGACCGCCAAGGGCAGAGATGTGGGACGGCTTGGATCGATCTCCATGCGTTCAGCGACTGCGAGCAGCTTCACTGCGTAGCCCAACTGGGAGGCGTAGTCCACATCCCTGCTTTGCAGACGACTGATTCCTGCCGTGGGAATACCGCTGCGATCAATCGGGCCGCCGAATGCCAGACCAGACAGAATCGCGATTTTATCAGCTGCATCCAGGCCTTCCACATCCGCCGCTGGGTCCGCTTCGGCATAGCCCAGCTCCTTGGCGTCGCTCAGCACAGCGTTGTAAGCAGCACCCTCCTCGGCCATGCGGGTGAGGATGTAGTTGGTTGTGCCATTGATAATTCCACTCACACGTTGGATTCGATTGCTGCCGAGCGATTGCTTGAGCGGTTCGATAATCGGGATTCCACCCCCGACGGCAGCTTCGATCAACACGTAAACCCCAGCTGCGGCTGCGGCTGCGGCAATCTCCTCTCCATGACGTGCAATCACAGACTTGTTGGCTGTGACCACCGACTTCCCTGCTGAGATGGCGCGCATGATCAACGTGCGGGCGGGTTCCAATCCCCCCATGACCTCAACCACAACATCGACAGAGGGGTCGTCAACCACAGCCTCTGGTGATGTTGTGAGAAGGCTCGAATCCAGGTCAATCGGGCGCGAGCGATTCAGGTCCCTCACAGCGACGCTCACCAGATCGAGGTCCGCGATTAGAGGGTGACGATCTTCGGGGGTTTGCAGGATGCTCGCCACTCCGGCACCCACTGTGCCGAGCCCGAGAAGGCCGATTCCGATCCGGGTGGACATTGATCAGGTACCTGAGGCGTCGCTAAGTGACTCTATGAATCGACATCATCCTGGATGTCTTTCAAAGCGCGAGCCTGGGTTTGCATCGCTCGCAGGATGTTGAGGAAACCGTTGGCTCTTGAGGGGGTCAGGCTGGATTGAAGTCCAGTCGCCGCAATGAATGCGGGATTGACGGCCAGCACCTCATCAGGTGTGAGATCACTCATCCCCTTGATGAGCAGGGCGAGAAGTCCCTTCGTGATCAGGGCGTCAGAGTCGCCTTGCCAGCTCACCCGGTTGTCGTTCAAGGCAGCATGAATAAAAACCTGAGACACGCAACCCTGAACCTTGCGCTCCTCTGTTTGTAATTCCGATGGCATGGCAGGCAGCTTTTTGGCGAGCCAAAGAACGTATTCGTAGCGTTTGCGTGGGTCAGGTGTGCCGCTGAGCCGTTCTGCTAGGCGGTCAAGCGCTTCGCTTCCGTAGATATTTGAAGAGCAGCTCGGTTCTGCCATGGACAGGTTTAGCGATTCAGACCGGTGTGCCGCACCTTAACGATCGAGCCCACAAGTCCGAGCAGCGCTGGTGCCCCCAGCCAGGCCAGGGTGGGAGTGATCGGGAGGGATTGTGGTGTTTGAACCACCTCCTCCAGCAG